>NZ_CAMZOG010000007.1 GCF_947331445.1 Parendozoicomonas sp. Alg238-R29
GGGTTGTGATGCTACGTGTTCGACGAGGCAATAAAATCGGTACTGCGTTAATTTACTCGACCGATACAGAACTGGAAGCCATGACAATTATCGAGTACTACAAAGCCAGGTTTCAGATTGAATTTATCTTCCGTGAAGCCAAGCAATACACTGGATTGATGGATTGTCAGTCTTGTCGGAAAGAAGCGATTCACACTCAAATCAACGCATCATTTTCAGCCTTGAATCTTCTGAAACTAGCTGACCGGGAAGAGAAAAACACGTGTGATGAAACAGTGATTTCGATTGCCAGCTGGAAGCGTCGCATGTTCAACCGCCACTTGATGTGCAGAGTTTTTGAGAAGTTAGAATTACCCTTGAGTGATGAAAAAGTCAGGGGTGCTTACGAGCAGCTGAGTAACTATGGAGCTATCGCCGCCTGAAAGTGTCCGCGGTATTGTGAATAGATAGAACGAAAAAATGTCCGGTACGACGTTGCAATGTTTATTCAAAATCATAACAAGCAAGGCTTTACTCTCATCGAGCTGATGATCGTTGCAGGAATTATCGGAATAGTTGCCGCCATCACCATTTCCGCTTATCGGCTTCGTTCGATTCTTGCCGGTGAGGTTTTACCTCTATTAAAGAAAGCAGCCAATGATTAAACCGAATACTATCCCCTCTGGGGACAACAGTTATACCGATGGGGTAGAAGTCACTAACAATGATCCTTGTTCCAATCAGGTAATTCCCCCTTCGGCTACATATTTTCTTCAGATTTCAGGAAATCATGCTTAACTGAATAGGTGACAAAAAGTGCACGGATTGCGTCCATGATCGAAAAAAAGGCGAAAAAACAAGGATTTACTCTTATTGAGCTGATGATCGTTGTAGCCATCATCGGCATCATCGTTGCCATGGCGCTGCCTGCGTATCAGGCCTACAGAGTTCGGTCTATTATTGCTGGAGAGATTCTACCAATACTAAAAAAGAGCGCCATTGACTTAACAGAATATTACGCATACAACAGCTCAATCACTGGTTACTGCAACACATATCAAGCAGATATAAACGTCGCAACAACATATATTTCCGATATTCAGTGCAATCCAAAAAGTGGGAGCAATCCCGTTCGATTTGTCGCCAATCTGAATTCAAGCATGATGCCAGGCGATTTTCCAAGCGATGCCCGCGTTCAATATTTCCCAGTCATTACCGAAGGCTCTATCCATTGGCACTGCGCTTATCACTCTGATGCCAATCGTCATCAGATTCCACAAGAGTACCTACCAACATCTTGCCGATTCAATGTTGCTGCAGGGCGTCTTTCTGTGAATGGCGTGGATGTCACTGCCAATGGCCTGTCCGCCGACCCATAGTTCCAGTGATAACCGGCCTTTTCCCAAGCATCGCCAGACTGCTGCTCTACCCTCTCCTGTGAATCACATCGTTAAACAGCTATTCGTACTCAGCCCCAAGGCAGGTATACTTGTTCGTTTCGATTTCCCGCCTCCAGACTGAAGCTGCATTATGGAAAAGACTTACAATCCGAGTGCCATCGAGAGCACCTGGTACAAAACTTGGGAAGAGAACGGCTATTTCGCGCCGTCCGGCTCAGGCACCCCCTACAGCATCATGATTCCGCCGCCGAATGTCACCGGCAGCCTGCACATGGGACACGCGTTTCAGGACTCCATCATGGACGCCTTGACCCGCTACAAGCGCATGCGGGGCAACAACACTCTGTGGCAAGTGGGTACCGACCACGCTGGTATCGCCACACAAATGCTGGTTGAGCGCAAGGTGATGGCTGAAGAAGGCAAAACCCGCCACGACTACGGTCGCGACGCCTTCACCAAGAAGATCTGGGAATGGAAAGCCGAATCCGGTGGCAACATCACCCGTCAGCTGCGACGTCTGGGTGCGTCTGTCGACTGGGACACCGAACGCTTCACCATGGACGACGGCTTTTACAAAGCTGTGCAGGAAGTATTCATTCGTCTGTACGAAGATGACCTGATCTACCGCGGCAAACGTCTCGTCAATTGGGATCCTAAACTGCACACAGCTATTTCTGACCTGGAAGTAGAAAACAAGGACAAGCAGGGCCACATGTGGCATCTACGCTATCCGCTGGCAGATGGCCAGAAGACTGGCGAAGGCAAAGACTACATCGTGGTTGCCACCACCCGACCAGAAACCATGCTGGGTGATACCGGTGTTGCCGTGAACGCGGAAGACCCTCGCTATAAAGACCTGATCGGCAAAGACATCGTTCTACCACTGGTTGGCCGTCGTATTCCTATCGTGGCCGACGAGCACGCAGACATGGAAAAGGGCACCGGCTGTGTAAAAATCACTCCGGCCCACGACTTCAACGATAACGAAGTCGGCAAGCGCTGTAATCTGCCCATGATCAACATCATGACCCTCAACGGTGATATCTGCGACGAAGGTCAGGGCTTTAACATTGATGGCAGCCTGAACAACGACATCGATACCACCATCCCTGAACAGTTCCGAGGCCTTGAGCGTTTCGCTGCTCGTAAAGCTATTGTTGCTGCCTTTGATGAAGCTGGCTTGCTGGAAGAAGTCAAAGATCACGCGCTGGTTGTGCCTTATGGCGATCGTTCTGGTGTGGTTATTGAACCTCTTCTGACAGACCAGTGGTTTGTGCACACAGCCCCTCTGGCAGAGCCTGCGATCAAAGCTGTTGAAAACGGCGATATCCAGTTTGTACCCAAACAGTACGAGAACATGTACTTCTCCTGGATGCGTGACATTCAGGACTGGTGTATTTCCCGCCAACTGTGGTGGGGCCACCGAATTCCAGCCTGGTACGATAACGAAGGCAAGGTTTATGTTGCCCGCACTGAAGTGGAAGCTCGTGAAAAGCATGGTCTGGGTGCAGACGTAGAATTGCGTCAGGACGACGACGTACTGGACACCTGGTTCTCTTCCGGTCTGTGGACATTTGGCACCCTGGGCTGGCCAGAACAGACTGAACGCCTTAAAACGTTCCACCCAACCGATGTTCTGGTAACGGGCTTCGACATTATTTTCTTCTGGGCTGCCCGGATGATAATGATGACCATGCATTTCATGAAAGATGAAGATGGTAAGCCTCAAGTCCCCTTCAAGAACATCTACGTACACGGCCTGATCCGCGATGAGAAAGGCGATAAGATGTCCAAGTCCAAGGGTAACGTGCTTGACCCTCTGGATATGATCGACGGTATTGATCTGGAATCACTGGTTACTAAGCGCTGCGGCAATATGATGCAGCCGCAACTGGCCGCCAAGATTGAAAAGAACACCCGTAAAGCCTATGCCGACGGCATCGCACCTCACGGCACCGATGCCCTGCGTTACACCCTGTACTCACTGGCTTCTACCGGCCGTGACATCAACTGGGACATGAAACGCCTGGATGGTTACCGCAGTTTCTGTAACAAAATCTGGAATGCCTCACGCTATGTTCTGCAAAACACTGTAAGTGAAGAGACTCTGGAAGCAGCTGGCGGTAAAACTGTCGAGATCACTGAAGCCATGAAGGCAGATTGCGGTGTTGGTAACGACGATGTAGAGCTGACCTTGGCTGACCGCTGGATAATCTCCAAGCTGCAGCGTGTTGAAGCGCAGGTTGCCAAAAACATTGACGACTTCCGCCTCGATCATGCCTCCCAGAACCTGTACGACTTTATCTGGAACGAGTACTGCGCCTGGTACCTTGAACTGTCCAAGCCTGTCCTATGGGATGACAATGCACCAGAAGCCCGCAAGCGCGGTACACGCCAGACTCTGGTTCGCGTTCTGGAAGCAATCATGCGCATTGCCCATCCGTTTATGCCTTATATCACTGAAGAAATCTGGCAACAGATTAAACCTTTAGCTGGCGTTGAAGGCGAAACCATTATGACATCGGCTTATCCTGTCGCGGATGAGAGCAAGATTGATGTGCAGGCTGAAGAAGATATCGAATGGTTGAAAGGCTTTATTTCCGGTATCCGTAATATTCGTGCCGAAATGAACATCGGCCCGAGCAAGCCTCTGGATGTGATCCTGCGCAATACTTCTGAAGAAGACCTGCGTCGTCTGGAAGATAACAGCACCTTCCTGACTTCACTAGCCAAGCTGACAAATCTCACTGCCCTGAAAGAAGGTGAAGAAGCACCTATGTCTGCCACTCAGTTGGTTGGCGAGATGGAAGTTCTGGTACCAATGGCTGGCCTGATTGATAAAGACAAGGAAATTGCCCGCCTCAATCGTGAAGTTGAAAAGCTGGTCAAAGAAGTCGCCCGCTTTGAAGGCAAACTCTCTAACGAAAAGTTTGTTGGCAAGGCTCCAGCTGCGGTAATTGAGAAGGAAAAAGCTAAACTGGAAGATGCTCGTGCTGCTCTTGGCAAGATGGAAGAACAGCTGTCAGCGATTAAGGCTCTGTAAACTTATTCTTCTGAAGTTACCTTCTTGAATCTTAAAAGGCGCTGTTTCTACGGCGCCTTTTTTCTAGAATCAACCTGCTTGTTCCGTTGCAGCCTGCCTTTGTTTTACTGTCAGAATGCTGCGCTGTTCCATAATTCGAACAATATTTTCAACCGCGACATCTGACATTTCCCGGTTTCTCTTTTCCAGCAAAGGTGCACCAACACGGAACAACCCCCTCACCTGATAATCCAGATTGCGAGTATAGCGAACACCTTTCTCACAGGGCTCAAACTGATAATGGAAATTAATCACGGCACCAACGGTATGCGCTCTTACCTTCCACGATGAAAAAGGCTCAACTTCGAGCACTTCATAGTGCAAATGTTTGGTGAGCATAATCGGCAAGCTTTTAAACAAACGTATTTTATAAATCTCAGAATACTCGTCGCCCACTCTAAGAGGCGTGCCCTGATTCGTCGCAGAAACAGAGTTGGGATGCCACTCGTGCCAGAGCCATGGCTGAGTCAGATACTCGAACAGTTCCTGTGGGGTACAGGCAATTTCAACTATATGCTTGATAATAGCCATGGCAGTTCTCTGTTTTTATTCTTGTTATAAGCCTGAGATGTTCACAGCTTCATTGCCTGATGTCTAGGTTCTGTTGAATCAGTTGCAGCTTTCAAGAAACTTCATAGTCCTCTCTTTGGCTAACGCTTCTACTTTTGGATAATAATCATCGGGAAACTCCTCCATATCAAAATTATGGGGAGCATCATAAATTTCTTCCTGAATAACACTATAACCAGCCTTTTTATTAATCACTGTATTAATGTTCTGACAATTCTCCATCCTGCATAGCGAATCCCGTTTCCCTAAAATCATAAGTGTTGGTATAGCTGGCCACTTCCGGAGCCAATGAAAATAAATGCCCGGCCTGCAACTGGGATAATAAAGAACAACTGAACGCACACCATCTAACAGGTTAATGGGAGTATCTTTCGCTCCCGGTGGGGTTTTTCGGAAATAAGCCAGTGTAAGTGCCTCCAGAATTGTAGAAGCACCATGGGAATAACCCACAAGGGACATATTGGATGAATCCACCTTCGGTTCTCTGTATGCAGCATCCAAAGCCACATAAACATCAACAGCCCTTACGGAGGGAGTCAGTGCATAGCCTTGCGTTACACGCTCCTGAAAAAGGTGCATAACCCAGTGCTTTTCTTCCTCTGTGTACTTCGTTTCACAGCTGGGCATTTTATTGCGGACATTCTGAGGTAATCCGGCCAGAACTCTTTCCTGTGAGTAACTGTCTACCACCATCACTGCGTACCCACGGCTAAGGAAGAATCTCCTGCGTTTTTCCATAGTTACGGTATGAGCGGATGAAACACCATGAAACAGAATCACCAGTGGATATTTCCCAGGCAGTTCTCCCTGGCTTTGTCTCGGGTAATAGAAAGTGTAACGAGTGGATTCTTTGATATCTCGCCAACTGCGCCTTTCAGGACACAGCGCATCGTGATAACCAGTGAAAATGAAGTTGGTACCCAAACAGGCGGCGTCGTATAGATCCCCCGATGGAGTCGTCCAGCTCATTGCAACAAGCAACAGATACTGGGCGTACTCCAGCGGAGACATTACAGGTTAATTCGCGGCTGAAACAGGCAGCTCGCAGTCATAAGTGTATTCCCAGTAGAGCTTATGCTTATGATCCTTGCCGTAAGAGCAACATTTCAGAGCCCCTTCTGCATCAGGACTTCGGGTGCAGGTTGACGGATCAACAGCCAGTAGAACATCGCTACTACCACCAGTAATTTCGATTGTTGATTCGCTGAAGTGTTTATCGAACTTATAGGTCAACTTGTAAAGGTCGGAGATACTGCCAGCCTGAATGGTAAAATCACCCTCTGCTGAATGGGCACTATTAGTGACTTCACCAATCTTTGCCGTATCACCAGGCTCAACCGTCGTTGGGCTGTCAAATACTATACAACGATTACTGTCTTTCTTAATCGCACTGCAACCAGGAACAGTCAGTGGCATCCCGGTATGATCAACCAGTGATATTGTGGCTTTATAAGAATCACTATCTCCGGCTGAAACAAGTGGAGCGCAGAACAGTCCCAAGGTAATTCCTGCAGCAAGGAAACCAGTAAAACCAAGCTTTTTCATACCAACCTGCATTTAGTTGAGGAAACCTGTGTCAGAAGATAGCTGATTTCTCTCAAACTGCCTGTTAGATGCAGGTGAATTGTGTTTCAAATAAAAACTACGAGCAACAAGCTTATTGTTCTATTGCCGTAGTGTCATCCAGAAATTCTGTTTGTTCACTCTCCCCCTCTGGGAGAAGCGTTTCTTCCTCATCTTCTTGCCACTCCTGGCCACTTTCTTCCTGTTCGGTTGCGGGTGAAAGGTTTTCAGAAGGGGTAACATCAGAAGGTAAATCAGTCTCCTGTACGGGCTCGTCATCTGTATTAACGTCAACGGAAGTGGATTCCCGCCCTTCTCTGACAGACTCACTGTTAGATTCTGAGTTACTTGAATCATATGGCTCAATCGGGCCTTTCGGCAGATAAACTTCTGGTTCTGGTGTGACTTCGGGCTGAACAACGGGAGTTTGTTCTACGGTTTCCTCGTTTACAGGGGATGGAGGAACTATCTGCTGTTCTTCTAATTTTTTAACAGCTTGCTCAACCGGTGCTACAACTGATGCTACAACTGGTGATTCAGGCTTTAATTCAACATCCTTCTCTTCTTTTCGTTCGCTCTTTTTCTTATCAACAACTTGAGATTGGATAGGACTGAGGCAGAAGTTCTTCACCTGATGCTCACTGTCTGCAGCTCCTGTTGCTGCACTGAAACCAAGATCAGAAAACTCAGTGTTAAAATTCAGAGCCACATCAATAAGTTTGCGATCACCACTCCAGGCTAAAACCCGATTAGGCAACACATGAATCTTCAAGGGTACCCAGGCTCCGTGAGTGTATGACTGGCGGAAAGGGTTGGTCTGAAACGTCAGTCCAGAAGCTTCCCTGAAGCGTATCCGGCGCTGACCATAGGTGGGCATCTGAACAGCATAACCCCCACCAGAGGCAGAGAAGCCCATAAAATTACCATTGGGAGGCGTTCCGTAACGGCTACCGTCTTTATAAAAGAAAAAAGAGATGCCATCCGCAGAGTTCCAAACATGCTGGGGGCCGCCATCCTCATCAAAGGTGCGAAACTCAAATGTTGCTTCAAATGGAGGGCGAATCGGGCTTCTGAGAATCGCAGCCACAGCCCCGCTAAAAAGATTATCCGGCAGGAGGCTTAACACTCCACCCTTTATTTTTGGCCAGTCAATCGCTGGCTTATTTCTGGAAAACAGCCAGTTACTCTCTTCAAAATTGAAACAGGTTTGAGTACTTTGCACAGCCTCATCTGTTTGTTCAACGGGTAGCAACGGTGCAGCCAGTGAAACCTGACACCCCAGCGCCAACAGACTGGTGGCCAGAGCCTTTTTCCAGAGCATAATCCATACCTTTAAAGAAACTTCAGCAGATAAGGAAAATGTCGGCAGCCCGGCAGCCAATGTGAGACCTAGCGAAGGTTTCGTCTTCTGGGAACTGGAGGCGGTGGAGTTGAAGGTGAGCCGTCACCCAAATCAGGATCAATCGTTGAGAGATTCAGCACCCCATCATCCTCAAAAGTCTTACGTACACTAAATATCCCCGCATGGTCTGTCTGCGGACGACAAATGTGATTAATCATCTGTGTGTGTGTGATTCCGGCGTCCTGCAAAGCCTGCATTAAGTCACTCATATGCAAGCCTTTAACATTGCGATCTATCAGCAGGTAATCAAAATCATTCACGGCACCTTCATCACGAAACTTTGCCAATTGTTGAGCGGCCATTGCCGGTTGAGTACTAATAGAGCCATCAAGCGCGTAATCAGTAACCTCACGCTGAATGCGCCCATAAATTTGTGAGTCATCTTCAAAACGAGCCCTCCCTGATGCCAGCCCATTAGCAAAAGTGGCCGTTCTTGACTTCAGAACATTATCTCTCACTCCTGCAAACAGCATGGTTGTAGCCGGATTTTTCTGGAATTTTGGCCGTTCATGCCAGCCTTGCCCGTGACTTGAGAGAAAGACCCGATTTTTAGGCTTTCCATCAGGCGAAGAGGTAAAAATATAAGCGACCTCTTTTCCCCCGATTTTTATGGGAATCGTTTTCACCCCATATTCAGACTCCAGCCGTACACGCTCAGTAGCATCAAGACTGGGAGTGTGGTTAAGCCTCAATTGGCTGTCTTTTCCAGCGTATTGCCGGGCCTGCTCAATCATTGCATCACCTGGAGTTATCGCTTTGGCAATTTTAGGGGAACGAGCTGGAGTTCGATCTGGAACACGCCTTCTTGGTTTTGGTGTAGGGCGTGGCTGCTCTGGCCTCTGCGACCTTCCCGGGCCTGACCTTCTAGGAACCAGCCTTTCAGAAGGGCCATGGGTCAGAGACTGCAGTAAGGAAAGATCAACAGGCATATCATCAAGGTCCGAAGTTCTCTGAATATCCTGAGCCATGGCAGCTAAACGCGGCTCGGAAATCTCGCCCCTGATAACCATTTGCTCAACATTCTGGGAAAACGCCGCTAGTTTTTGAGAATCAGCCACCACTTCAGGCTTTCCGGAATTAATGAAATAAAATACCTGCCTGATTTCAGGCTTCACATTCGCCGAGGGGCTTCGGCTCAACATATCTGTCGCCGTTACCGCCTCGAGAATATAGCGCCCCGGCACCTTTCTTTTGCTTAATTCATTTGCCAGCTCAAACTTTGCCTGATCTGGAGGAATGCCTTTGTGCTTACCAAGAAAGTCTCCTGCCTTTCGCACTGCCCAGACTAAACGAACAGTATGCAGAGAGTTCCCGGATAATTTGCCACCATCAGTCCAGGCCAACTGGCGTAACTCCGTGTATGGAAAGTCAGGCTTTAACAGCAAACTGTAGAGAGCAGAGTCACCACTATCACCATCATAGAAACCAGCTTTTATATTGGTCGCGACATCTGATGCCGTGTGGGGGGTGTCATGAATTGCTGGCATGGATATAGACCGAGATAAGCTGGGCTCAACATGAGCTTTCTTAATTCCTCTATCGAATATCTCTTTATTGACTGACGTCAGATCATTCAGGCTTGAAGAGCGTTTTGTTTCCAAATTGCCCCGAAGATGCCTGACAAAATTACTCAACTTACCAATTTTTCGCCCAAATCGGCTGCGCAAGGCCTGTGTAATTGAGGGCTTCTTACGTTCAAGAACAGGAGATGATGGTGCACTCGAAACATCACGAGGAGAAGCATTACGGGGAGGTACTGCTGGGCCATCCATGACTTCACCAAAAGGGGCGTTATTTACCTGAGTATAGATTCATCCGCTCACCCAAGAGCCTTTGACATCCTGACATAGTGCCCAAAAAACGTCACAACCCGGCAATGGAGAAAGTTTCCAGGTAATACAACAGTGCTACTATTGGCGCCAGTTACAGGCACTCACCCGGAGTACTCCATGAAGCGTATCGCGATTTTTCTTTTCCCCTTGTTATTTTCCTTCTCAATTCAGGCAGCTGATACTGAAATTGCCGGAGTGAAACTCACACCTTCTATTCAGGAAGGTGGTAAAACTCTGCAATTAAACGGGGCAGGTATTCGTTCCAAGTTTTTTATCGATCTTTATGTCGGCTCCCTTTACACGCCAAAGCCAGAGAAAAATCCACAGGTAATTCTTGATGGCAAAGAGTTAGCTGCCGTGCGTCTTAATATCATCTCTGGCCTGATTACTTCCGACAAAATGGTTTCTACTGTTGAGGAAGGCTTCAAGGAAGCAACGAACGGAAATGTAGCGCCTCTTAAAAAACGCATTGATGAATTCCTCGGTGTATTTACCCAGTCGGAAATTAAAAAGGGTGAAGTGTTCACAATCGTTGGTGAACCCGGTGTTGGTGTCGCCGCCTACCGTAATGGAACCAAAGCTGCTCAGGTAAAGGGTGATGATTTCCGTAAAGCCTTATTTGGCATCTGGCTGGGTGATAAACCAGCCGATAAAAAACTCAAAAAAGCCATGCTGGGTAGCTAACACCTAATTGAGAACGCCCCCCCACACTTAATCCTCTTAGCTTGCCGTTGGTTTTGCACCAGCCGGCAGGCTAAGATTTCCTATTTAAGCCAGAACTTCCTTCTAGAATTTCCTTATAGTTCTCGCGCTTAATTGGGTGGCTGATTTTAGTATTCATAAAGTTTTCTCCACCCAAACTTTTTAACCATTCATTCATCTCAACCCTACCTGACTCTGGTACATCATCACGAGCCAGCAAAGTTCTTTGCACCATCCATTGGAGATAAGAGAGTTGAACCCTGTGACCCTTTTCTCCTCCCACAGTAAATGGCCCTTCGCCCACAACTCTGGAAACTCTTTTGGCACCAGGATGAGATTCCACGTAACGATCTACACCATCAATCACTGTGCGACAAAACTCAAACTGTTCTGCAAGGATACTCTGAATAATTGGTTCCAGACTTTCAGGAATCTCGTCATCAGGTAAGAACTCACCCGCTCCTGCTTCCGGATCCAGTAACCGATCAAACCACGCCCGCACGGAAGGGGAGTTATCGAACAAGCAAGTTGTGCCCGGATCTCTGTACAGGTGCGCCCACAGTGGCCCGAACAATGCAAAATCTCCAAGGCAGGGTTTTGTTCCCAGTACAAATGGATATTGTTTTAGATGCTCTTCAAGTAGCTGCAGAAAGCGCATCGTATACTTTTCCAGACCTTTTGCCGCAGCGCCCTCAATTCCCAGCCTGGGCATATAGCTTCTCATTTTTCGGCCAATGGTTTCTCCAACCTTCTTCCTCAAAAAATTGGGAGCATAAGGTAAGCTGTTTTTTCCAAACTCACTGATCGCAAACTTATAGTTTTCTGGCGTTGTCCAACGATAATGGAGAGCCGACATACACAGCCACTCATCTCCATGAAGCTCAAGAAGATTGGCCACTAACTTCTGCTTGGGCGTTTCAGGCAAGACAGGGTTTTCAGGGTAACGCTGCTCAAACAGGTCAATAATCTCACTGGAATCCTGCCACCACTGACCATCCGAAGATTCGACAACCGGCATCACCATTTTCCCAACGTGCCTGGGAATCTGTTTGCTCAGCTTATATATCCACGGCGCCTCTTCAGTAAAAGGAATGCCTTTGTAGCGCAGATAAGCCGCTGTTTTCTGGGTATAGGGAGAAACCTTCCAGCCGTAAAGAATGTAGTTGTCCGGCATACCTGCTCCTTCTGCATTTTTTATGAATACACTGCCAGAATATGGCCGACCGGGCTATTGCTGCTTCAATCGAAAAGTTATCCAAACCGGACAACTAACCAGACTTTCCCATTCGCCATAGGTTATATTCCCCTCCAATATTTTTCTGTAGAACAACTGGCTCATGCTTAGTTACCGACACGGTTTTCACGCCGGCAACCATGCCGACGTCCTCAAACATCTGGTTCAGTCTCTGGTGATTGAACATTTAGCCCGCAAAGACAAACCTATTCGCTATATCGATACTCACTCCGCCACCGGTGGGTATTCTCTGAGTGACAGTTTCGCCCAAAAAACCTGCGAGTGGGAAGACGGTATTGGTCGGCTGTGGGGAAAAGACAATCTACCAGAGCACCTTTCTACCTATCTGAATGCGGTTTCAGCATTCAATAACAATGAAAAAGAACTGAAACTCTACCCCGGCTCACCAGCTCTGGCTGCCGAGCTTTTCCGCCCATATGACAATATTCAGCTCTTTGAACTGCACCCGGCTGACAGCCGTGAACTTGCCCGTAACTTCAAGGGTGATCGAAGAGTGAAAGTCACCCAAGGCGATGGGTTTTCAGGGCTCAAGGCTCTGCTCCCTCCCGTAGAAAGGCGAGCATTGGTATTGATTGACCCACCTTACGAAGTGAAAGATGACTACAACGCAGTTATCAAGACTCTGAAAGGAGCACTGCAACGCTTTGCCACGGGTGTTTATGCTGTTTGGTACCCGGAAATTAACAGCGAGCATTCACGCATGTTTCCTCACAAGCTAGAACGCTGCGGCGCCGATCGCTGGCTGCATGTCACCATGCAAGTTCGGGGAAATAATACCGAAGGAATGTTTGGCAGTGGCATGTTTGTGATTAACCCGCCCTGGCTGCTTGAAAAGCAACTGAAGGAGTCACTTCCAACAGTTGTGAAAGCTCTGGCTCAGAACCCTGACGCAGGGTTCACAATTAAAACTAAAGGATTGAACTAGGGGGGACACGATTAAAAATCGAGCCCTGCATTCCCAAAAGTTTCCAGGGTAAGACGCAGCTCCGCTGGACTACTTGGTAGCCTTCAAGGAGCTGCAACGCAGCCATAGAGGCTCTCGGCAATGCCCTTCGGGTGGCGCTGAGTTGTATGCTTAATTGAGAACGCCCCCTAGTCTGATTCGGGAGAAGAGGTGGAAGGTGCTTTCTGCTCTTCTTTTTCCGATTCTTTCCCCTCAAGGTTGTCGATCATAAAGGCCATTATGTGAGCCATTATGATACCGGTTGTCCAGATTACAATGGACTGAGACACCCCGCCAATCACAAGAACATCCCAGGGTTTCGCCAGTTCATTTGAAAACAACCCCAAAGCGTCTGGCCAACTGGTAAACGAAATCGTAAAAAATGCTGTGGTACCACAAGTGGTTGCTGCGGCATTTGAAAATCGCATACGAACATGGGGTTTATGGCTTAGCACAGCAGCCCAACGGAAAACTCGAATATCGATATACCCGCCTACATTCACAGCAACCAAGGCACCAAGAAATATAGTGAAAGGTAACCCTGCAATTATTGAGCAGATAAATGCAACAACCGTTGGAATGACCAACATGTGCCAGAGGGATTTACGAAACTCAACACCAGCCTGCTCAGCATAGTGCTGAACAAAAGAGCGGGATACATCCAATAGCGGGATAACACTTAATGCCGAGAAAGGCACCCATATGTCAATTCCAAACCAGCTCCCCAAAGAAAAAGGTATGGCTGATCCATATTGAGCAGCCACTGAAGCAACCGAAAAAAGCACCAGCCATAGGAAGTATTTATTTATAGCCGCCATCAAAATTCCTATTACTGTTTGAACACTTCACCGATGCGCTCGGTGAACGAATAAACAATATAGCAGTAAGGTAAAGCGCCCTCTTGCTAATGATTTAAGATCGGGTCTGGCTGACTTACCTCCAACTGAACGGCTGGCATTAAGATTGGTTTTCCGTAACGCCACAACCCTGATGACGCTAAAAAGCCCGTACCAATTACACCTTTTTCTTTGCTGTAAAATACCGCCAGATAACCTTTTGAAGAAGATGAAGAAGAAGAGCTCCACTCCAGGATTAATTGATTACCCCGACAGGTTAGGGTTGAAGGAGTAATGTTATAAGAGGAAACATGACTGGCTGACGAAACCAAAGCCTTGGGCGGAGTTTCTGAATTATTCAAACCAATAGGAACAGTTATCTCCAGTGCTCCTTGAGCAGGGTCGTGTATGGTTCCCTGATAAAGTCCTGCAGGAATAGTGCAGTGTCCCCCTTTTCCTCCAGCAATAACCTGCCCTCCCATCCCCCTCAGAGGGTAAGTCGAAGTGTTGCCTATCAAGGGAGTTGTCAGCATGCCTGTTAAAGCTCCAGCGGCAGGAAAACTAAAATCATAGAGGTGCATTTCCAGGAGATACTTTTTCAATGCCCACCACCAGACCCAATACCCAACCCCTGCAGTATCGAAACCAGTCAGCCAATTTACCCCTGTGTGGATTGCAGTTCCCGACCCCAAGATCTTTTTTTCTCCCAAGCGAACCACCTCCAGAGTCTGGGCAAAAAACTTTACATCTGTCTGGTGCCTGTAGAGATATACTCCCGTATAAATAAGGGCGGTTATTGTCGCAACCGTCAGCCCATTCTTTACCCCCCATCGAGCCCAACTTGCATCCCCTGTATAAGACCCAGTGGCATCAAGCTTTGAAAGTGCCCGGTTCCAGACCAGAGCCAGAGTTAAAGAGTGGTAAGAGTCACCGGCTGAAAGCTCAATAGTGTCGCCGTAACACTGAATATTTGATGAATTGCTATCAAGCCACACTTCGTAGGAAGCGGGATAATGGTGCGCGTCCATCCCTGCCAGCAACCGATAGGTTCCCCTGACATCTCCAGATGAGGTAACAGTAAAATTCAGGCTGTCGTAGCCGGCACCAAGTTGCTGAACATTATAAAGTCCGGCTGGCACCGAACAGGGTGTTTCACTGGAAAACCAGCCAGCCTGTGAAACCGCAGCGCCGAAACCAAGCCCCCCAACCCCACAAAGCACCAATCCCCGTAGCAGGGAAGAAAGAATGGCCAAAGCTCGCATTTCATCACCCCTGAATCTTTACAAACCGGGGAAGAGTAGTTGGAGCTGGAAAGCTACGCCATTTCAGGCTGTAGGGATTTTGTTACTGTTAAAAACCCAGCCAGTGCCTTGCCTTTTCTTTGCGTATTGCCCGGGCTTTTCCCGCGACAGAAAGCAGCTGTTTATCCCTTTTCCAGGCACGTAGTTCGTCTTCATCGGTAATAATGCCCATCACATCATCCAGAAGACTCATCAAACGGGGTTCAAAACCAGCCATAGCCAGCCCGGCAGCAGAAGGTTCTTCCTGCAACTGACAACCTTTTAGCAAGTGAAAATAAGCCAGCGCTTGTTCCACCATCTCAACCACTTTCTGGCTGTGGGCCTTTCTGACCACCATCCCGAGCAAAGCTGCCTGAACATGAAGATCTTCACACATGCGGAACGGACGAATGTAATTCAGGTAACCATCCCCCGGCAGCACCTGTTCAGAAGACACCTGAATACCCTCCATAACTACTGAGGCATGGGGCACTTCCGGCACAATGGAGAGAGCAGGCATGTCCTGAAGCGTTAATCCTGCCGTATCTGCCTCCAGAGTTAACATCCTTAATTGAGGCCGGCCGTCGAGCTGCTCACCTTCCCGGGCAGCAATGACCAGAACATCAGCCCCAGTGCCACCAGAGACAAACTGTTTCTTCCCAGAGAGATTCCAATTGTTTCCAGATTGCTTCAGTTCAGAGTGAATTTTTTTCGGGTGCCCACCGCCGGATTCGGTAATACAGAGTGCAAGAATCGAAGAGTTATCAATATATGAAGGAAGAAGGCTGCGAATCGCCCACTGGTAACCGCCAGCAAAAGCCCAGGCGACCCGATCTGCGCGGCAGCCATCATAGAAGGCCTGTTCCAGCGTCCCCCTTTCAGGAGATGATAATGGTATTCGACGCTCTTCCTTCTGCCAGAAGGCTTTCCAGTCATCGAAGCTTTCGCATAGCAGCACTTCATTTCGAAGAATATCCGCAAGGGCTTTCATTATTTTTATTCCCACCTCTGGCCACAGTGCCCGGAAGCATAACAATCCCGCAGAGAATGAGTAAGAACCACAATACTCACCGGAACAAGGTCAGGTCACATATCCGTAACATCTCCGTCATACAGCCGTCATCGCAGATTCATAGCCTGTCCCTGAAACTTCATCATCAGGTAAATTGTATGGAATCAGCAAAGCGCTCAGTGGCCTCACCGGAATCTGGCCTTATCGCCGGTTTCGCAACCAGCACACAGGATATGGAAGACGTTTTCCGCCTGCGCTTCGAAGTGTTTACCAACACGTTTAACGGAGATTTTGATTCTCAGTCCACCCAGTGTTTAGACACTGATCTGTTTGACGCGCACTGTAAACACCTGATTGTTCGGGATGCCAAGACTGAAGAAGCCGTTGCAACAACCCGTTTGCTTGGGGATGAAGAAGCCGGACTAATTGGTCACTTCTACAGCCAGGGCGAATTCTTCCTGCCCGGTATGACAGAGCTTCCCGGCAAGATTCTTGAACTCGGGCGCACTTGCATAAAAGAGCAATACCGGGACGGTGCTGCAATCTTCACCCTCTGGCAAACCCTCGCCCGCTTTCTTGCAGAAAACAAGTACCGCTTCCTGATCGGCTGCGCCAGCATCAGCATGGATGATGGTGGTATTCAAACCGAAGCCATCATGAAAGATATTCGGGAAAAATACCTTAATAACACCCGTATCAAAGCGATTCCCAAAGTGCCGGTTCCACAGCTCACGCTTCCCGAAAATGTAGTGGCACGCCCACCAGCGCTTTTAAAAACCTATCTGCGCCTGGGTGCCAGAGTGTGTGGCGAGCCCTGCTGGGATCAAGAGTTCGGCTGTGCGGATGTTTTTATCCTGCTGGATATGCACGAACTTTGCCCCCGCTACGCCCGCCGCTTTCATCTTGAAAACTGGAAATCCTAACTTAGGAGATTAGCCCCATGACGATTGCACTGAGAGATACAACCGCAAGTAGTCAGACGGTGTCTTCTGATGTGCCAGACTCTGTACTCGAGAAAACAATAACCTTTATGCGCAGGCTGTTTCGCAGCCTCGCAGTCGTTTTAGTTATTCTGCTGGGAATTGTTCTGGCCTGCTGGTTACAGCTGCTGATATGGGCAGACAAAACCCGTCCGGTGTCTGCCAGAACAAACGCTGTCCGTTTGTCTCTGAAGCAGTGGTGGCTGGGGCAGCTATGCCGCATTCTGGGATTAAAAATCCACCGAAAAGGTGGCCCATGGACAGGCCCGGTACTTATGGCCTGTAATCATATTTCCTGGATGGATATTCCTATTCTGGCCACCAGCGTACCGTTTCATTTTCTGGCTAAGTCAGAAATCCGGAAATGGCCCATCATTGGCTGGCTGGCAGCTGTAACGGGGACTTTGTTTATTCGCAGAGGTTCAGGAGACAGTTGGAGCATTACCCGACAATTGTCTAACTACCTGAGTCAGGGAAACAGCATTCTGTTTTTTCCGGAAGGAACAACCTCTGACGGCAGCAAAGTTTTACCTTTTCATAGTCGCTTGTTTGAAAGTGCAATAACCAGTGATGTGGTTATTCAGCCAATCACCCTGGCTTACTGCGAAGCTGGCCTTTCTCACTCAAAAGCGCCTTTTATTGGAAATGACAGTCTTGTGCCTCATATCTGGCGCATTCTCGGGGAAAAGCAGATTCATGTTCATCTGCAATATCACCCTCCGGTAAAAGCCAGAGACTTGAAAGCGAAAGAGTTGGCTTTAAACACTCAGGAAACAATATCTAAAGGGCTGGAGACAATCTTTCCTCTATCCTCGTATGCAAACAACCAAAGAGAACAGACGGTAAAAAGAACGGCTATCCGTTATGTAGATAGCGATACAGTGATAACACCGTCTCATTCTTAATCTTTTTAACCCAATAAAAACGCCGCGGTTCTGAAAAGAGTCACGGCGTTTTTGTATTAATGGTCGATTTTAACTTTCGAGCATTGTCACTGGGTCAAATTCAGCAATTTTGGCTTTCCACTCTTCCGGGCCAGTCTGGTGAACAGAACTGCCACGGGTATCCACAGCCACTGTAACGGGCATATCTTCAACATCAAACTCGTAGATAGCCTCCATTCCCAGTTCAGGGAAGGCCACAACTTCTGCCTTCTTAACTGCCTGAGCCACTAGATAAGCGGCTCCACCAACAGCCATCAGATAAGAAGCCTTGTTGTCTTTGATCGCTTCGATGGCAACAGGGCCACGCTCAGCTTTACCGATCATGCCAATCAGGCCGGTTTCTTCCAGCATGGTGCGGGTGAACTTGTCCATACGGGTAGAAGTTGTAGGACCAGCAGGGCCAACAACTTCATCTCGCACAGGGTCAACCGGGCCAACGTAGTAGATAAAGCGGTTGGTCAGATCAACCGGCAATTTCTCACCTTTCGCCATCATATCGACCATCTTCTTATGGGCGGCATCACGACCAGTAAGCATCTTACCGCTGAGAAGAACAGTATCGCCCGGCTGCCAGGCTTCCATATCTTCTTTAGTAATGGTGTCGAGATTCACACGGTGAACGTTTTCACCGACTTCCCAGCTGATATCAGGATATTCATCAAGACTTGGAGGCGTCAGCTCGGCAGTGCCACTGCCATCCAGTACAAAGTGGGCATGGCGGGTTGCTGCACAGTTAGGAATCATAGCAACCGGCAAAGATGCTGCGTGAGTTGGGTAATCTTTAATTTTGATATCCAGAACTGTAGTCATACCGCCCAGACCCTGAGCACCAATACCCAGTTTGTTCACCGCATCAAAGATTTCCAGTCGTAGTTCTTCAGCACGATTCTGTGGCCCACGCTCCTGCAGCTCGTGAATATCAATAGGATCCATCAGGGATTCTTTGGCCATTACGGCAGCTTTTTCAGCAGTACCACCAATACCAATACCCAGCATGCCGGGAGGACACCAGCCAGCGCCCATGGTTGGAACGGTTTTTACAACCCAGTCCACAATGCTGTCGGAAGGATTCAGCATCACCATCTTGGATTTGTTTTCAGAACCCCCGCCCTTAGCAGCAACCTGGAAGTCCACAGTATCGCCGGGTACCAGCTGAACGTGAATAACCGCTGGAGTGTTGTCTTTGGTGTTCTGACGCTTACCCGCCGGGTCAGCCAGAATAGAAGCCCGCAGAACATTATCCGGATGGGTATAAGCCTGACGAACACCTTCGTTGATCAGATCTTCCAGACCTTTCTCTGTTTCAAAGCGAACATTCATACCCACTTTTACAAAGATGGTCACAATTCCAGTGTCCTGACAAAGAGGACGCTTCCCCATGGCACACATTCGGGAATTGATCAGAATCTGAGCCATGGCATCCTTGGATGCCGGAGATTGCTCCCGCTTCCAGGCGTCATGGATACTCTGAATAAAATCAACGGGATGATAATAAGAAATAAACTGCAGAGCGTTCGCAACACTCTGGACGACGTCGTCTTCACGAATAACGGTCATGCTGGCAACCCCACTATCAGGCAATACTTTGCACTATTTTCAGGCGATGACTGGTACTGCTTAGACACAGCCACATTTTTCATAATTCGAGTTGGTGGCATGCTTTCACAGCATTCTGGCGCGGCCATTATATCACCGGGATTTTCGCTGTCTGCCAGACGATTTGAAAAAACCATTAAAGCGCCGATGTAGACACAAAACACCCCGTCTTTGACAGGGTGAATAATCGTCTATAGTTACTCGGTTGGGCTGAAAAAGCACGGATGCAGCTATGAAGAAACTGGCTTTAGGCTTGGCAATAGCATTATTGAATCCTTGGGCTTCTGCAGAATCCCTCAGCACAGGCACACCTTCCTATCTATTCCAAATTCATGGTTCAAATACCATCGGTGCCGAGCTGGGCCCGGCTCTGGTTAAAGCTTATTTAGCGAAACGTGGCTGCAACAGTGTGACCACTGAGCAGCTTGGGAGCTACGATCTGGCTTTGAAGTGCAAAGATAATGAAGACAAACAGTTTGCTGTAAGAATTGTCTCTAAAGGTTCCAATACTGGTTTTAAAGCCATGGATAGGGGGGATGCCGACATAGTCGCATCCTCAAGAGCCGTGAAACCAAAAGAGATAAAGTTACTCTCCAGCTTGGGCGATATAACCGCGCAAACCTCCGAAATAGTTGTCGCACTTGATGCTGTTGTCATCATTGTGAACCCAAACAACCCTGTAAACAGCCTGACTATCAATGAGATTGCCAGAATCTTTAAAGGTCAATATGGCAACTGGTCACGGATAGGCAAAGGAAACGGGCCAATTCGGATACTGGCACGGGATGAATCATCAGGCACCCGTGACACCTTTGACAACCTGGTTTTAGGAAAGGGCGTTCAAATCTACAATCGACACATGTCTTATATCTCCAACGAAGCTCTTTCCGAAGAAGTCAGTTCTAACAAAAATGCTATTGGGTTCTGCAGTTACAGCACAATTGAAGAGAGTAAAGCCATTTCCGTGGCCATGGCCGGTGGAGCGGCTATTTACCCTGATAGCGTGAATATATCGACAGAAGATTACCCCCTCTCCCGAAGGTTGTACTTTTATATGCCTGAAGGAATAGAAAACCCTGACGCTAAAGACTTCCTCGAATTCGTAAAAACTGATTCTGCGCAACAGGTTGTTGAGCAGAGTGGCTTTATTCCCGTCAACGTACAAATTCTGGATGGCAGGGATACTTATGCTTCCGGGCGTTATGCAAGAGCCATAAGGGGTTATCAAAGACTGAGTATTAACATTCGCTTCTCTATGGGAGGCACCTCAATTGATAACTTCGGGCATCAAAGCGTCCTCCGCCTTGCACGATTTATGGAAGAAAACAGAGGCAACCTGTTACTGCTGGGTTTTTATGGGCTGTCTGAGGGAAAAAATGATAAACGATTTTCAGCAGAAAAAGCCCGTAAGGTCAGTGAGGCACTCATTGAGGCTGGGGTACGAAAAAGTAAGATTATTATTCGGGGGTTGGGTGATGAACGCCTTTTATCCTCTGGTGTGAAAGCATCAGATAATAGAAAAAACATCCGGATAGAAGTCTGGTTTAAACCCTGGTTTTCAGGGCAATGATTTCAACAGGTTGGCTTATACTGGATTCAACGGCAGAGGCTCTACGCTTACGCTTGGAAAATTATGCTGGAGGCATGGAAGCTTTATGAACAGCTTAACAAAACTCTTTAGAACGGGTTTATTCTCCTTTTTTACCAGCATCTCCTTTTATGGTACAGCTCAGGCAGAGTGTGGAGCCGTTGATATTGCGGACATGAACTGGGAGTCAGCCACGTTTATTGCCCACGTTGATCAGTTTATTCTCGAGAATGCCTATGGTTGCGAAGCCTCTCTTGTACCAGCCAATACACAAACGACCGGCGCTTCTCTAGTCAACAGTGGGAAACCTGAAGTGACTCCAGAATTCTGGAGTTACGCCATGAAAGAAGATCTGGACAAAGAAGTCGAAGCCAAAAAGATCCGCTACGCTGGCACCCCCTTTGCTGATGGCGCCATTGAAGGTTTCTGGGTTCCAAGTTATATGGTGGAAGCCAATCCCGAACTGACCACAATAAAAGGTGTTTTGGCCAATGCTCATCTGTTCATGCCAAAAGATAACACTAAAAAGGCTTCCTTTTATGGCTGCCCTGAGGGGTGGAATTGCAACATATCTTCTTTGAATTTATTCAAGGCATTAAATCTGCAAAGCGTGAATTTCCAATTTGTAACCCCACCAACAGGAACAGACCTTGATATTGCTCTTCAGGAAGCCTACGAAAACAAAGCTCCCTGGTTTGGTTATTACTGGTCGCCCACTGCAATACTTGGACGATACAAAATGGTAATGGTGGACTTTGAAACCGGTGTTGATCACGCAGAATTCAAGCAATGTACCTTGAAGCCTGATTGTAAAAATCCAAAAGTGACGATGTTCCCTACTCCTCTGGTACAAACAATAATCACCGAAGAGTTCGCTAAACGCGCCCCAAAAGCATCTCAGTACCTTTCTCGCAGAGGGTGGTCAGATAGTCAGATGAACGAAATTCTCGCCTGGATGGAAGCAAATCAAGCGGATGGCGTAGCAGCCATGGAGCATTTCCTGAAAAACTACCAATCCACATGGGTCAAGTGGGTTGATGGCAAGGCCGTAAGAGATATTCGGGAGGCTCTCAACGAGCTTTGATACTAGTAGCTCACATAGGAGCTGTTTACGAATCTCTTTCAGCTGAATACACTAAAGCCGACGCCTTATTCTAAAAAGGTTGCATCCATGGCTGAGATTCAATTCGGAGAACAGACACTCTCTTGTTCTCCCGGTGAAACTGCGCTGGATACACTTCTAAAAAACCATATACAGATTCCCTGGTCTTGCCGGGCTGGGCTTTGTCATTCCTGCCTTGTGCAGGCTACCTCTGGCGAAATTCCTCTGGCCGCTCAACGTGGGCTGACTGAGGAGCAGCGTTCCGACAATCTCCTTCTCGCCTGCCAGTGTATTCCTGAAACAGCTTTAACATTGCAGCCGCTGCGCCGCGCTCTGCAACCTTTACAGGCCATTATTACTGATACCCGGCTGATTAACCCGACCTTGCTGGAATTAACATTCTCCCCCCGGCTTCCCATTAATTATCATCCCGGCCAGTTTCTCTCTTTATCTCTGGAGAAGCATGATTACGGAAGCCGTTACACACTGATTTCCCGCCCATGGGCCGAAGCTGATCTACGGATTCATGTCACCCGCAAAGTTGGTGGTGGTTTGTCCTCATGGTTATTCGATGAGGCTAAACCGGGACAAACAATCTGGGTTAAAGAGTTAGGCGGAGAGTGCTGCTACCAACCAGACAATAACCAGCCGTTAATAGTTTTTGGCGCTGAGGTGGGTATCAGTGCAGCTTTGGCTATTGCTGAAGATGCCCAGTGGCATCAGCACAAAGCGCCGGTTCAGGTCATGGTCAAAGGTGATACTGAAGATCATTCCCATAAACTTCCCGATGATTCAGTGTTAAAAGTGAAAAGCAGCAATCTGGAAGTAACGGCAGAGGCCTTGATGAATACACCGGCCAATCGAAATGCTCGCTGGATACTTCTTGGTAAAGCCAAACCTGTGCTCAGGTTAACCTCCTGGCTCGGTGAGCAGGAGGTACCAGCACAGAATATTCTCCCTCTGGCTTACCGAACAGGAAGTGCTCTATCTCCCTGAGCATTCTGTTTATTCAGAATAAGTGTCTGGAATCACTGTCACCGGTGTTGTGATTATGAAATCCGGCTGTGATGGTTGTTTATAAGTAAACTCCAGAAACCAGGATTTCCAGCCCTTAACCGGGGCTTCAACCCGAGCCAGAACAACACAAGTTCGCTCTGAGCTTCCGCACTCAACCTTTATTGGTACAGCCTGATACGCCAAACCAGCAGGCTTTAATGTCGTCATCCGAAAATCACGGACTTCTGGATTAATAACCTGCCAAAGTTTTACTTCATCCGGCTTGCCACTCACGGTTACTGAAACCTGCCGCCCTACTGTATTCTGACTCAGAATGGCTGGTGGCTGCTGCCCGGAAACCAGATAATTCACATAGCTTACAATGGTATCTGTCACCCGCTGGATATTTTCCCGGGAAATATAATGTCTGGCGTTTGGATAAGCTCTCATCCACTTTGGGCCCATAAGTCCTGACCAGTAAACCCTGCTGCTATCCGGTGGAAAGAAGTCATCACCTGAGGCGGTGACAACATATTTCGGCAAAGTTAAATAATCACGATAAAACCAGGGATCAACCTTGCTCATCAGCTGATTCATTTCCGACGTATGCAGTCTTGTCAGAACATTTTGATTTTCTGAAAGGTAAGGTTGCAGAGGTGGAATCCAACCTTTATAAACCCGGTGAAGATGATCCAGACATTCCTGAACATTCAGAACATCAATCACCATGGGGATAACAGCCTGAACCCGCCGGTCAACCGCAGATGTCAGCCATGCTGCCCAGCCTCTTTTCGACGCGCCAGTCAGGATAAAGCTCTCTGGTGCACGACTTCCTAACCGCTCATTTAAAAGTTCCTGCACAGCATTCATAGCTTTAACAACAGATTTAACCATTGGAAACTGAATGGGGCAGTCACTGCACTCCGGATCATTCAAACTGGCAACCCAGCTCCGGGCAACAAGGTCATCTTCTTTTCGAGGAGCTTCATTATTCAATGACAAATATTGCTGCGGCACATCACGCAGATTAATAACAACCGAACCCGTTAATGTCGCTAGATCTTCAAAACGCAATTCATCAGAAATATCGGCAGTAGTATTATTATCCCGCCCATAATGAACGCCACCGTTCACATGCAGCACCGCAGGCTGGCGTTTCACATCAACGGGAATATAAACAGTAATACGGTGTTGCCAATGAGGGTGATTACTTTTCAGGGAATCAGGACTCCAGCTTTGTGAAGTCATGGTGAGATCAACAATATTTAAGCCATCAATCTGCCGGGAACCCAGAACACGCCACTGAAAATGAGTGTCAGGCTTGTTGATATATTCAACCAGCGCTCCACTGGTTGCTACAACCCGCTCACCAGACATAGAGAAGCCTGACAGTATCAATGTCAGAAAACTGGCTGGTAAACAGTAAAGCAAGAACGGTTTCTGCGATGTCCTGATCATTCTCATTTTTAGCCATATCTGTATTTTAGCGGGAAGTTTAGTCCACATGGTGCGATACTGGCGCCGCGCCAAATAAGAAACAAAGGCTACCTATGACCGACCTGATAAAAACCGAGCGCCGGGGAAATATTCTTCTTCTCTCCATCAGCCGCCCGGCGCGAAAGAATGCCCTGAGTCACGCTATGTACACCAGCCTGGCTGAGCCTATAGAGCAAGCCGCATCAGATAGCTCTATTCGTGCCATAGTCCTGACCGGCACGCAGGATTGCTTTACTGCTGGCAACGATCTGGGAGACTTTCTGGAAAAGCCCCCCACAGGAGAGGATTCTCCGGTTCTTCGCTTTATGCTTGCTCTTCTTGAATGCCCAAAGCCTGTTATTGCTGCGTTGAACGGAGTGGCTGTTGGTATTGGTACAACCCTGTTGCTTCACTGTGATCTGGCCTATGCTGGCCCGGAAGCCAGACTCCAAACACCTTTTACCCGCCTCGGCCTGTGCCCGGAGTATGGTTCCAGCCTTATCCTTCCTCAGGTTGTTGGCCATCAAAGAGCGTTTGAAATGCTGATTCTTGGGGAAACCATTAATGCCGAGCAGGCTCTGGCTTATGGTTTGGTGAACGAGGTCAGTGAAGATTACCTGGAACTGGCACTGAAACGTGCTGAACAGGTCGCGGCTCTGCCACCTGCCTCAGTTCGCCTCGGTAAGAAATTGATGCATTCCGAAAACCGAGCACAGATAATTAAGCAGATTAAAGTTGAGATGGCTGCTTTTGGAGAGCGCTTGTCCTCAGGCGAGGCCAAAGAAGCTTTCACGGCCTTTATGCAGAAGCGCCAGCCGGACTTCAGCAAGTTTGAGTAAAACTCTCAGGCCGGGGCAACCCGGCCTTATTGCATTTCAGAAGATTCCGTGGAATTTACAAACATCCCTCTCCAGTTCCCAACTTACAGTTGATACTAGGCTCATTTAAATAGATGCCGTGTCATGATTTTCAGAACGGTGAACTTTGATGACATGAAGCCACTGTAAATCAGCCAACTTAAGAAGCTTTTCTAACGCCTAGCGGCTTTCAGAACCATTAGAAGAACTTATCGCGACACTCTTACTTCAGCGGCCCCCTTATTGTTTTCGAAGTTGTACGGGGATGTTTTTTCTTCAATGCCTTTTACTGAGTAGATACCAGAACCATGGGAACCAATCTCATGCGCACACTACTAAGCATGATATCGGGAGAATCAGAATAGCCTTCTTCCATCCATGAGGCGGGATGAACAGGAAAGTCAGAAGCCTCAATGCTTGGTCGCATCCTTGCTATACCAAAACAGTTGTCTTCTCAGCGTATCAGAACCACCACCAGCTACTGGTTTCAGCGGTTTTATCCAACTGCTCCTGAGCAACATCAATGTCGGGAGCTGAAACTAGTTTCAGTGGCTGCAAACGGCGGGACTGCATTAATTCATTTTTTGCCGATTTCCAGGATATAAACTGCATAGGGCCATCACCCAACAGGCTTTCACCAGCGTTTGGATCATAAGGAGGGGATGTAAGCTCTGAGTAACGCAGGTAGTAAGTCTCTCCGCCTTTGGCATCAAGAACAAAACCGCCTATGCGGTTAAAATTTACCGGCTGATTTTCCAAGAAGGTATCTTCCATAAAAAACAGATCCTGGCCAAAAGCTGGTCGCTTAACAACAACTTGATATTGCCCGGGTTCCATACTGAATAAGGCATAGCCATTACTTCGGACATTAACGGCTGCTTCACCATTTATGTACACGGAAGGCGCTTCCAGCTCTTCCTCTGCCCATTCACTGTAGGGGCGATAAACGATCAAATAAGATCTGTTTTCCGGGGATTGTGGTACAGGCTTAAATTTGGGGCCATCAACAGGTTTAAGGAACGCACCGAAGGAACGATCATAATCCATTGACGTACAGCCAGAGAGTCCGGCAAGTAACAGGCTGAATACAACAAATTTCCTGATCATTCTTATTATTCTCCCGTCAGGAGCGGTTTTATTATCAGGCTCAGATAATACCAGTCTCCGATACGGATTGGTTGACCAATCCGTTCACAGTTCTGTGACTCAAAGCCAATTGCACAGAAACTGTAACCTGTAGAGTGTCTGGTGTGAAAGTTCAAATACTGGCAAACTGATCATCTCTGTATAAATCAGTGGCCTGGTGAAGGGTTCCCGAGCTGTCAGAAAACAATAATAAGAATTGAAATAATAATGGACAAACTCCACATTCTCTTATTTTCACTGGCTGTCAGTCTTTCGGCACCTGTTGTCGTGGCAGAGGAAGATAACCCAGATGTTCCTCTCTATGATATAGGCGACAACTTCCACCAGTATCCACCAGATTACCGTGAGCCAGATCCTGAGGCTCCAGTTCGTTATGGCCGAACGACCTCCAAATCTTTCCCGCTGCAGGCTCTTGAGCAGGATGAACTTGCAGAAGCTCAGGTCCCGGGAGCTTTGCAGGCTACTGCTGCCGGTGAAGCACTGAGCCAGCAAGAGTCTGAACTTACGCAAAGTGATGGAGCTATCACTATTGAAGAGCTGGAGAACACCGGCATAGGTTTTGATACAAACCTTCCAACCGCGAATGCCACTGTGAGCAACACATCAACCGTTACTATTAATAACCAGACCTATAATGCAGGCGGCACATCGAATGTGAATGTTCAACTTGATGCGGTTGTCACAACACGAAACTAGAACCTTAAAACTAGTCAGGATGGCTCTCAAACCACTCTTTCAAAGCTCTCCTGACACTCTTTGCTTCAATAATAAACTCTGGACTAACCGCCTCATGCCTGATACGAATATGGTTATCCAGGGTTTCTAATCGCCGGATATCAATACCAGAATATTAATACCAATCTGGATATCAATATTGTTGTTGCGGATAAATTCAATCATGGCCAGGGTCGGCCCATTGAGAATCTGTTGGCACTGATACATGCCCGCTCTCCGAAGTCGTGTGGCACTGCTCTGATCATCAGGTTATCGACGCAAGCTCCCGGTTATTGAAATATGTAGAATCAAGGAAGGTTCTGATATGACACGCCCAGCAGGTTTTGAGCGAAAAGAGATTCTGGAACGAGCCATGGATCCATTCTGGCGAAATGGCTATGAGGGTACATCCCTCCGACAACTGGAGGAAGCCACCAGCCTGAATCCGGGAAGCCTTTACCACCATTTTCGCAGTAAGGAAGAATTGTTCCGGGAAGTGCTGATTCATTACATAGAAAATCACCTTCTTTCCCGCCTCGCTCACTACTTGACCCATCATCCGCCCCTGGAAAGTCTGAGGCTGTTTTTCACCACCAGTTATCGTCGGGAATATATTAAGGAATACCGCTGCGGGTGTTTGTTGGTACTGGCCATGATGGAGGGACAGAAAGAAACTTTATCTCCCCTGCTTAAAGATGCTCTTGGTCGCCTGGAATCAGGCTTTGCAGACACATTACTTGCTGCAGGAAAGCCTGCAGCCTGTGGCCGCATACTTCTTGATAACTATTTGGCGCTCCAGTTGTCAGGACACTTACTCGGAAGCCAGAAAACACTGGATAGCTATGTTCGAGGCATCTTCGCGTTTTTGCCCAGCGAACAACGAGAAAAGCAGTTACTGCCAGATTAACCACTCACAGGTTGCCGCCATAGCTGTATAATTATGCTCTTTGCCTTCTGTCAGCCACAGCGAATAATGAGCCTATTTCAGTTATGAGCATTACCAACCTGATTGTTCACCGGATTGAACGCCGCCCCGATGCTGAGAGTTCTGAGCTGCGCACCCGGGCAACCCCTCTTGCCAGTAATAATATCTGCGAAAGTTTTCTGGAAGATCTGATTGCGTCCTACAACAAGAAAGGCGACAAAGGCCACGGGGCATTTGGTGGTGAAGCCACCGTGTTCCGCACCCGGCTTGAAGATTACCTGGAAGAGCGCCTCTCTTTTACCGAGTTCAGTCTCACTGTTGCAGAGGGTTTAAAAGAAAAACTGGATGAAGCCGGCATGTTCCCCGGGGGCTTTATACTGGTAGCGCACTATGTCAGTGGGCTGACCAAATATATGATTGTTGCCACTCTGCCACCGGCTACCAGCACGACTATTACCGAGCAGCTGGAGTTGTCTGATACAACCCACCTTGATCTGGCACGTTTGAGCCTTGCTGCTCGTATTAACTTGAGTGAATGGCAAGATAACCAGACCAGCTCTCGCTATATCTCCTGGATCAAACCCAAAGCTGGCCGCAGACTCAGTGATTGCCTGACCACATTTATTGGTTGCGAAGAAACTGGCGACACCAAAAAAGATACAACCAAGTTAATGAGCGCTGTATCGGATTACTGCAAAACCATTGAATCAGACACCGAACGCAACGATGTTAAGAAAAAGGTTTTTGAATACTGCGATGGACAGCTGCAGGAATACAAAACTATCTCAGTGGGCGAACTTTCCGCACACCTGAACGAAGATGCACCGGAAGGTTTCGAGCGTTTTATAAATACCCGGGATTATGATGTAACACCGAATATGCAACCAAGCCGCAGTCAGCTGAAGAAACTGGTTCGCTATACTGGTCGGGACAAAGGGATTAATATTGCCTTTGATTCCGATGTCTACGGAAGCCGTGTTCGTTACGACAGGGAGCGAGACAGCATTACAATTATCGGCGTTCCAGATACTTTAAAGAAACAGCTGGAAGAGGGCTAATCCCTGTTGAGAAAACTATTGCCAGAACAATAACCGGAGGCAAAGCATGAGCACACACCGTCGCATTCGAGTGTGGGATATTCCAACCCGTTTGTTTCACTGGCTGCTTGTACTTTGCTTCGCCGGTCTCTGGTACACCGGCACAGAAGGCGATATGGATCGCCATGTTCTGCTGGGCTACACAGTTCTTGGTTTACTGTTGTTTCGTATTGGCTGGGGGCTTGGTGGCGGCTATTTCAGCCGATTTAAAGCATTACAGCTTTCCCCTTCTACAGCCCTTAATTATCTTCGTAAAGGAATGAAAACCGATTACCCCGGACACAACCCTCTGGGCAGCTGGGGCGTAGTAGTCATTCTTACAGGAATGTTTGTTCAGGTTGGTAGCGGGCTGTTTGCCAACGACAGCATTCTCACTGAAGGCCCTTTAGCTCAATTTGTAAGTGGCGATACCAGTGACTGGCTAACAACCATTCACTCCCTGAACTTCGATATTCTGCTCTGGATTATCGGCTTTCATGTTGCAGCTGTGCTATTTCATACAATGATCCACAAGGAAGACATCCTGCCCGGCATGATTACCGGTCGGCGGAATATTCATAGCCGCTACCTGGAGCCCTCACCCAGCTCCTGGGAGTTCTTTACTGTGCTTGTACTGTTTGCCACCATGGTTATCACATGGCTCTCTGATCTGGCATAAGCCTTCTATAAGGACGTTTCAGGATCTCCCTCCAGTGCCGATATGACCTGCAGTAACCCCCTGACGATAAAGGAAGTTTCAGGGCTTAGGGAGACTAAGAATGTCCATGCAGGTTGGAGGTGGAGGCGGTGTTCGCCCCTTAGGCCCTCCTACGCAACAGCCGCAGGTTCAGCAACCTGCAACCAAAACAGATACGCAAGCTCCCCAGACAACACCGGGGCGGGCTGGTCAAACCCTGCATAACGTCAACAGCTTCAACAGCCAACCAGTTAGCAATGATCTGGAACAACTCCAACAATGGCTCAACAAGCTGAAAGGCGGCAATCAACCTCAGCAAACTCCCGCCCAACAAACAGCAATATCGCCACAAGGCTCCAATCTTCAACAGGCTCAGCAGAATGCCCAAACAGCCACTGCACCACAGCCCACGGCCACTGGTTCCTCAGAACCTCCATCTACACCGATTGGAGAAACACCGCCAACGCCTGCGCCAACCCCAGCCCCAGCCCCAGCCCCAGCCCCAGCCCCAACAGAAAAGCCGGTGGGAACACAAACTGAAGCTCCAAAACCACCTCCTGAGGAACCCTTGGAGCCACCGCCTCCCCCCCCTCTGACTAAAAACCAAAAGGCCCTGTTAAACAAAGGGCTTGAGAAACTTGGGGGCACACTGGGCATAGGCAAGGCAGACCTTGCGAGGCTGACTCATGCTAAAGCTACATCCAACGACGCTCTTTATTTCTATCAGCTAGGAAAATTGGAAATCCCCCCAGGTAGTGCAAAAGACAGGCAACTCCAGACTGGCCTACGTAAATTATTCAGTGCTATTAACAGCCCAGGACAGCCTATCGCCGAAGCAGTGAAAACAACCATTGTCCTGGATGACGTGACCAAGCTTGCTGGCTCCAAAGCTATCAACCTTCCACCCACCCTGGTTGTTGATCTGGGTGCATTAACGAGCAATGAAGCTGATCGTTTCGTGGCATTGGCTCAGGCTGTTGGAGTCCCTGTGCAAAAAGCAAAAACTTTGCTCAAGGGGTTTGCTGCACTAGGGCAACAATTTGACATAACTCCTTCAGAACTGGATTCAATCCTTGGGAATGCCTCCCGAACAGTGAATACGACTATTTCTGTAGAGATGCAGAAAGCCGCACGATCCATGGGAATCTCCCCGGAGTTGTTCAATGATCTTGCTAACGCTGCGCTCACCAAAGACAGTAAAAAGTTTGCTTCCATCGGTCAGCAAGCCGGATTAAGCAGAGATCAGATCAAAAACATTCTCCCTAAAATAACTAACGCTCTTTCTTCCCTTGGCAAGAACCCCGTCATCACAGGCGAAAAACTTCTGCGCTTCACAAAAGATACTTCTGTACAGAATCAGATTTATGCAGCAGGTAAAGCAGTTGGTCTTTCTCAGTCTCAAAGTATTACGCTAGCCGCCACATTTGTTGATAAAGGGCTTTCCGGGTACTCCGGCCTGGCACAGGAGTACGGCCTTAAAGGTAATGATCTCTCCCTTCTTAACAAACTGCAGAATATTGAAAAGCAGCAAGGACATAATGCCCTGAGACTGGCTACTAATAATGTGGAAAGTATTATTGAACAGCAGGCCCTGGCCCGTGAACTTGGCCTTCAGACAAAATCTATCGGTTGGGGTACAACTTTCAAACCAGCACCATTGAAGCCTCCCAGCCGTGGACCTTTTGATTTCTTCAACAAAATCCGCAGTGCTATCCAGTCTTCCTTGAACAACGTAAAAAAAGCTGGAACTGAGGCTGCACAAGCAGTGACGAAAGCAGCACAAGCAGCGCAAGCAGCGGCACAAGCAGTAGATACTGCCAAAGTTCAGAACGAAATACGTTTTGTGAAGCTCTCTGACGAGCTTCAGAATGTGCGCCAGAATATTAACAAGCTGAAAAAGGCAGCAAGTCATCCACTTATCCGGCATTCCCACCCACATGTGTATGACAAGTTGAGGGGGCTGCAGAATCAAGAACACAACATTAAAGCAGAGCTCGATAAAATCAAAAATGCCGGTCATGCACCTTCAGCAACAAGAGTGCGGGAAATTAAACTGATCGATAAGCTGGATGCTATGAAAGAAAGGCTTGCCAAAATGGAATCACTGGCGAAAAAAAATTCATTCCTATCTATGTTCCACCAGCCAGCCATTAATGATTTAAAGGCTAAGATTAAAACCTTAGAAGAACGCCTCGAAAAGCTCAGGTAAAGGATTAAACGATGGCCAGCCCAGATATTGGACGATCAGCACAACGGGTTTTCAAACACTATAAAAAGCATTACAGCGATATAACAACCCTGTTTGAGCTTTCCAATCTGTCATTACCGTCTTCCCCAGCCATCAGTAATGAACTGCCAGATGACGTGCTTGCCTTACAGCAAAAAGCAGATCAAAGCCTTGAGCAACTCAAGCAATATACAGCCGATGTTGATGCTCTCAATAACATAGACCCAAGCCAGCTTCAATCCAAAAACCCAGAGCTCTGTATGGCCCTGGTTAACTATAAAAAAGATCTGGATGTACTGTTTTCGGCCATTCAGGCTGTTAAAGCCAAAGCGCCAAAATCAGCGAGCAAGAAGGGAAAACGAGTCAGAACCCCCAAATTTTGATTCTGACTCGTTAAACAAACATTACTTATTCTTGAACTTCTTATGGCAGGAGCCGCAGTTATCCGCCATAGCTTTGAAAGCCGGAACACTGTCTTTCATATTACCACTGGCCGCAGCAATCTTGAGCTTGCCCGCATGGTCAGCCAGTTCTTTCATCAACTTATCAAACTCAGCCTTATCTTCCCAGATTTCAGGCTTAGCCTTTGAATCAGAAGTGAGGTGTTTCTTTTCAAAGCCTTCACCAGACCATTGCGTCACAACCGCCAGACGGTCTGCATCACTCTGGAACTGAGCAGCATCAAAAGGCTTCTTCCCTTTGATCATCGCACCCATATCACCAAAGTAGGTGCCTACCAGCGCCATATGAGCTTTACGCAGGTAAACTGCGTCGTCATCCTTTCCAAAGTCCATAGAGTGGGCAGATACACCTGCGACCATCATCATAACTGCAAACGGAACCAGTCCTTTTGCAAGCACTTGTCTTACAACAGCTTTGTTTAACATCATGGTGTGCCTCATCTGGCGGTGTTATTTGATTTTGTTCTTCAGGGTCTCACCAGCATAGCTCCCATACTCTGGTGATACAAAAACATCTGGTCATCAGTAACAACCTTCATTCTGACTTCCACCCGGCAGGGGAATCACCGGTACACGGCCTTCAGCAATATTCTCCAGAAAACAACCATACTGATGCCGCGCCGCTTCCTGTTGAAATACTACGTGATGCCCCGACTTAATTCCATCTTCAGGGTAGCGGACAACAGCTACTGTGCGTCCATCCCTGTTACCAGAAACCGGAGAAAACCATTGTTGATATCCTGCTGTTTTTAAATCGGGTAATAATTGCTCAGTTTCTGAAACGTTTAACTCAGGACCAAAAAGATCAGTACCAAGACTTACCAGTAGAGGTTTTTGATTAAATAAGCCAACCCAGTCATCAAAGTGCCCCTCTACTATCAAGGTGTGTGGAGCCGTCGCCTGTGCTTCAGGTTCTCTGATCCAGCGGGCAGCATTGATGGAAAAATCGACCGGAGCCAACGCTTGCTGAGAGAGTAACCACAATGGATGAAAAGGATCATTCACCACATCGTTTTTACCTGTGAAGAAAAACAGGGGCTCCAGTATATTTCCCAGAGGGTCTTCCCCAAGAACAGAGAGGTGCATAACAAGCCCAAGGTTATAGCTACCAGCACCACTGCCAATCACACCTTGAAAGGGCACAGGGTCAATAGCGGCCTGAGCAATTCCCGTCATCGCCCCGAGAGACTGCCCCATCACAACCTGTGTTGTTGCATCAAATCTTATTCGTCCATCCTCACTCAAAACGCCCGGGCAAAGTGAAGCATCAATATCGAGATTATTAACCAATCTTCGGAACAACACCCTTTCAATAACTGACTGTTCAAAATTGCCTCGCATAGCCAGCAAATTCATAAAGTTATAGGTTCCGATATTGAGCGAGAGTCCGGGTATTAAATCTGCAATAGCATTGAGAAAACCTGTGCTGTCTTCATGGTCAGCACCCATATGTCCACCCATACCCGCTGTCGCCCAATTTCTCTGGGCTGCAACCTGAGATGGGCTGCCCTCCGTTGTGAGGGTTCCATCAGAAAGTGTAACTCCTCGGTCATGGGCCTGTGTCGCATAACCTGCAGTTCCATGGTTATAAAACATCATCGGATAACCGGAAGCCGGCATGGGAACTCTTGGCACAGTCACAACTAGCGGTGTTTCCCGGAAATATTGCACCTGTGGATTATTCACACTGTCATACTTAATGCGCCCTCCAGTCAGGGCGTAAGGAAACAACCCCGACTGCAAGCCTGGCACCTGCCATTGAGAACCCAAAACACAATATTCCGAAGTTACATCCAGTAGCTCAAAATCAGACGTAGGTTGTGCCGGAGCTTGCTCATCAGCCCAGCGAGCCAGGTTCTGCAACGAAGATGATGGGTTACCTGTAGTCCATACAGTTGCTCCCACAATGTCGTTCACTGCTATTCCATCGAGTCGCAGCTGATCTTTAAGGGGCTGATAGATCGTTAAGGCACGTTCAGCGTCGTCAAAATCAATCGTCTTATTTACATGATGGGGGTTAACGCCCTCTAAAAGAGCAGTAAGAACCGGATTAGGAACCAGATTCTGGGCGTGCTCCGGAGAGATCTGCCTGGTTACAACAAGCGCATATGTATTATTTTCCTTTAACGGCTTCCCTGCAGGTAACACCTGTAATAATCCATCAGGACGATATTCATCACCTTTTTCACGATAGGAAACTCTTATAGGAAACCGTTTACCACGTTCATAAGAGGCGGAATCAATATCAATAAGCTGAATAGCGGCATGGGTGGATACATAGTCTTGCGGACTTTCTTCAAATGAGAGGTAAGAAGCTGAAATGCCCCCACCAAAACGCATATAAAGTGGAAGGTTAGGGGCAAAACCAAAATAATCCTTCTCCGCCCATCTCACATAATTACCAATGGTTGCATTCAGGGGGTGTGGAAAGCGACTGAAATTAATTGAACCATCGTCATTGCTTCGAATATCTGATGGAAACCCAGCATCAAAAAATCCCTTCTTGCCACTCACATCCAGAATCATTTGCTTATCTTCATAACATCCCTGAAGAAACAGGAGACCGGTGAGTAAAGTAGAAATATTAATTAAGCGAAATATATCCATATATTACCTATATTATTATTTTTAGCCCTAGGCTCTGTTGAAAGAAGGTAACACTGCATTTAAGGAATAGTAAATCAGGCTTTTAATATCCAGCTAATGCATCATCAAGCCTTTCCCAACACTTCATCTTGTAGATAAAAGCCCCTTCGCCTGTTAGTCTCGCTAAAAAAACAAACCCAAGAGTTAAAATCATGTCAGTCACCCTTGTTACCGGAGCTACAGGCACTGTCGGCTTCAATATCGTGAAATATCTCCTGGAAGAGAATCGTACAGTAAGAGTTCTGGTACGAGATATTAAGAAAGCAAAAAAACTGCTACCTGAAGCGTGTGAGTTTTCACAAGGGGATATCACTGACATTCAAAGTATTGAGCAGGCCATGACAGGTTGTGATGTGGTTCATCATGCGGCGGGACTTCCCGAACAATGGTTTAAAAACCCGGACATTTTTACCCACGTAAATGTTAGCGGAACCCAAAATATGCTGGCCACAGCGAAAAAACTTGGCGTAAAGAAATTTGTTTTTACCAGCACCATAGATGTTTTCGAAGGTCATGCCCATCAGCTCTACGACGAATCAATACTGGATACCAAACCCAAAGGCACATTTTATGAACGAAGCAAGCAAGCGGCTGACAAGCTTGCTGTAAAAGCCATGAACGATGGTCTGAACATTGTCTTTATTCATCCATCTGCAGTGTATGGGCCAGGGCCAGACATCCATCATTCAGTCGGTATAAATGAAGTTATTACCAAAGTCAGAAACAATGATATTCCTTTACTGCTACCCGGTGGATTTCCAGTCGTTTATAGCGAGAATGTAGGCAAAGCTCATGTTGCCGCTGAGAGCATGCCATCCGGCAGTCGTTATATTCTCAGTGATCAGTACGTTACTCTTACCGAGCTTGTTGGGCTTATTCACAAGCAACTGAATATCAAACGTAACATTCCGCATGTTATGCCAGTTTGGGTTGGTTCAGTCATTGCAACCACCGGCGAATGGATTGCTGGTCTTATTAATAAAAAACCACTGATTGCCAAAGGTGAGCTGACTTTTCTGCAATGGCAGGCGATTCCCAATGGCCAGAAGGCCACAAAGGAACTTGGAATCAACTATGTCGGTTTACAGGAAGGTCTGCAGAAAACAATAGAATTGCAGGATGCTTAAACTGCATGTCGGCCAAGTTGTTATGTTTACTCTTGGCCGACATTCAATGCCTTTCATAGCTTAGACCTATTGATCACTGTTCCTTGATCTTCTGAACTCGATCCAACCAGCGCCAGCAAAAAGCCCTGCTGCACCAGCTACAGCACAAAGAGTTCCAAAAATACTCACTGAAACATAAGGCGTAACCGTTCGGTTTAGCCACTCAATGGTTGGTCTGGTTTAGGGTCTTACTAACAATTTCTCCTTGAGTTTAATCTGATGAGGTAAACCAGACTTTTACTTTCGATAGACAAACGTGCCAGAGTTTGTGTTCCTGGTTAAACAGAAAACGGCCTGCATACACAGGCCGTCTGATTTTTTAAAAACATTCTATTTCGGCTGTTACTCCTGATATTCCTCTACAGGCACACAAGCGCAGAATAGATGCCGGTCACCATAAACATTGTCGATACGGTTTACAGTTGGCCAGAACTTCTCGCCACCGCCAAACTGAGCAGGATACACAGCTTCCTGTCGGCTATAAGCACGATCCCACTCACCAAGAATATCAGCCTGGGTATGGGGAGCATTGACCAGAGGGTTATCGTCTTCTGGCAGCTCACCTTTCTCAACTCGATCGATTTCCAGACGAATGGAGATCATGGCATCCACAAACCGGTCAAGTTCCGCTTTGCTTTCGCTTTCGGTTGGCTCAATCATCAAAGTTCCGGGAACCGGGAAACTCATGGTGGGCGCATGGAAACCATAATCCATCAGACGCTTGGCGATATCCTCTTCACTGATACCAGACGTAGCCTTGATTGGACGAATATCAATAATGCACTCGTGAGCGACACGATCATTACGGCCGGTATAGAGTACTGGATAATGCTCACCCAGACGATCAGCCAAGTAGTTTGCCCCCAGAATAGCTACAGCTGTTGCCTTCCTTAAACCTTCGCCGCCCATATTGCGCAGGTAAGTCCAGGAGATTGGCAGGACTGATACAGAGCCCCAAGGTGCAGAGCTGACAGCTGTATTTCCTGAATCTGGACCATCCAGATTAATCACCGAGTGATTGGCAACAAAAGGCTTCAGATGAGCTTTAATGCCGATAGGTCCCATACCTGGACCACCGCCACCATGAGGAATACTGAAAGTTTTATGCAGGTTCAGGTGAGAAACATCAGCACCAATTTCACCAGGCTGGCTAATGCCAACCTGCGCATTCATGTTGGCACCATCCATATAAACCTGACCACCATTGTCGTGTACGATATCGCAGATTTCGCGAATCTCTTCTTCATACACACCATGGGTAGAAGGATAGGTAATCATCAAACAGGACAGCTGATCACCAATTTCTTCCGCACGCTGCTTCAGTTCAGCGACATCGACGTTACCATAGTCGTCACAACCGGTAATCACAATTTTCATACCGGCCAGCATTGCTGAGGCTGGGTTGGTTCCGTGGGCAGAAGAAGGAATCAGACAAACGTTACGATCATGATCGCCGCGGCTTTCGTGATACTTACGGATTGCCATCAAACCAGCGTATTCACCCTGCGCGCCTGAGTTTGGCTGCATGCAGATAGCATCAAAACCAGTCACGGCTTTCAAATACTCATCCAGTTCAGAAATCATTTCCCGCACACCTTCTGTGAGTTCAGTTGGTGTAAATGGATGCAGATTTCCGATTTCCGGCCAGGAAACCGGCATCATTTCGCTGGCAGCATTGAGCTTCATGGTGCATGAGCCCAGAGGGATCATGGAGTGATTCAGAGCCAGGTCACGGTTTTCTAAACGTTTCAGGTAACGCATCATCTCTGTTTCAGAGTGATAGCTATTGAAAACCGTATGGGTCAGCACAGGTTCACGTCTGAACAGTTGTACCGGAATGGAAGAAGAAGTTTTTTCCTGTAAACCCGTATCAATGGTGTTTACGTTCAGGGCATGACCTTCCCCAAGAACAACATCCCACAGAAGAACGATATCATCACGACTTGTTGATTCATCGAGAGAAATACCGATCAGGTTTTCGTCTGTTTCGCGCAGGCAGATACCAGCTTCGCGGGAACGCTTAACAATGCCGTCTTTATCTTTGACTTTCAGAGTCAAAGTATCAAACCAAGTGTCGTTTACCAATTCAACACCCTTGCTCTTGAGGCCAACAGCCAGAATGTCGGTTAAACGATGAATGCGCTGAGCAATCTTCTTCAAGCCATCGGGGCCATGATAAACGGCGTAGAAGCTTGCCATATTGGCTAACAACACCTGTGCCGTACAGATGTTACTTGTGGCCTTTTCCCGACGGATGTGTTGTTCGCGGGTCTGCATAGCCATACGCAGTGCTTTATTGCCCCGGGTGTCCACGGATACACCGATCAGGCGCCCCGGCATAGAACGTTTGTGCTTATCACTGGTGGCAAAGAATGCGGCGTGCGGGCCACCATAACCCATGGGAACACCAAAGCGCTGGGCGCTTCCCAGTACAACATCAGCACCCAGTTTGCCGGGAGCTTCCAGCAGCATCAGGCTCATAATATCGGCCACAACACTGACAATAGTTTTGTTGGATTGGAGACTGGCAATTAACTCCTGATGATCACGAACATCACCCCAGGTGCTGGTGTAAGCCAGTAACGCGCCAAATGCATTCTGCTCTGAGGCTTTTGCGGCAGGGCCAACAACAACCTCAATATCAAAGCCTTCGGCTCGGGTTTTCACTACATCGATAGTCTGAGGATGGCAGTCTTCATCAACATAAAAGACATGAGACTTCTTGTTTCTGGATACACGACGGGCAAGGGACATTGCCTCACCAGCAGCTGTGCCTTCATCAAGGAGGGAAGCGCTGGCCAGATCCAGACCTGTCAAATCAAGGGTTAATTGCTGGAAGTTCAAAATCGCTTCCAAACGACCTTGAGCGATTTCCGGTTGATACGGTGTATACGCGGTGTACCAGCCCGGATTCTCCAGAACATTACGCTGAATAACCGGAGGAACAATCGTGTTATGGTAGCCCATACCGATAAAGCTGCGGGCAGGTTTGTTCTTGCCTATTAAACCTTTCAAATAAGATAGAGTTCCCTGCTCTGTATGGCTCGGCCAGTCTAGCGGTGAATACTTTTGCAGAATGCTGCCCGGTACAGTGTTGGCCAGCAGGGACTCCAGACTGTCTTCCCCCAAAAGACCAAGCATAGCTTTGATATCTGCATCACCTGGGCCGATATGACGGCGAATAAAATCTTCGCTGTTCTCCAGCTGATAAAGAGATGATGTGGTCATAAAATCACTTACCGTTCTTATATAGTAAAAAGCCCCGGTACTCGCGATGAGCCCGGGGCTTTCAGATTGTCAGTTCTGAAACCTGGCTCAGTTACTCGTCTTCACACACAGCTGCATAAGCTTCTGCATTGAGAAGTTCACTCAGTTCAGTTTCATTGGAAGGCTTCATACGGAAGAACCAGCCTTCTGCGTAAGGGTCGCTGTTAGCCAGCTCAGGGGTTTCTTCCAGGGCATCGTTGATGGCAACAATCTCACCGGATATTGGCGCATAAATATCGGAGGCAGCCTTCACAGATTCAACAACGCCAGCTTCATCATCTGTAGCGAGCTCCGCACCAACTTCTGGCAGCTCAACAAAAACGACATCGCCCAGCGCTTGCTGTGCGTGATCGGTAATACCGATGGTTACAGTGCCGTCTTCTTCCCGACGAATCCACTCGTGAGACTTCACATAACTCAGCTCTGCAGGAATATTGCTCATGGCCTGATCCTCTGAAATGTAATCAACTATTCATCAATGCAATGACGTAACAAACTGTCGAGGGTACGCAACTGCACTTCATTTCTTTTCGTTTTACCCTAAATAGGGTTTAAAACAGCTGACTCTAATCAACATTAGTGTCAGCTGCTGAAAAAGTTGCCTGCACTGCCGTGCAAACGGTAATTCAGTTACTCAAACACTTTTTTACCGTTACGGACGAAAGAAGGTTTGATAACACGAACGGCGACAAGTTTACCGCGCATTTCCACCTGCGCATTGTCAGCTGTGCCAGCTGGAACCCGGGCCATGGCAATAGAATGCCCCAGGGTAGGAGAGAATGTGCCGCTGGTAATCACGCCCTCACCAACACCTTCAACGACAACTTTCTGGCCATGCCGGAGAACACCACGCTCCTCCAGAACCAAGCCTACCAAGCGATCCCAACCTTTCTTTTCCCGAATGGCAGACAGTGCTTCACGTCCAATAAAATCCCGATCCGCAGGTTCCCACGCTACACACCAACCCATATTGGCTGAGAGTGGGGTAATGGACTCATCCATGTCCTGACCATACAGGTTCATACCGGCTTCAAGGCGCAGAGTATCGCGGCAACCCAATCCACAGGGGCTCACACCTGCACTAGCGAGAAGTTTCCAGAATTCTGCCGCTTCTTCTGAAGGCAGGGTAATTTCCAGGCCATCTTCACCGGTGTAGCCCGTACGGGCGATCAACCAGCCTTCACATTCTCGCCCCTCAAACACTTTCAGGTCACGAATAACCTCAGCCTTGGCTGGAGAACAAGCCTGTGCGGCCAGCTCACGGGCTTCAGGCCCCTGCACGGCAATCATGGCAACACCGGGCTGCTCGGCAAGAGTCACTTCAAAAGCTTTTGCCTGTTTGTTCATCCAGGCCAGATCTTTCTCACGGGTTGCACAGTTCACAACCACCCGGTAACCCCAGGACATGCGGTAAACAATCAGGTCATCAATCACTCCACCTTCAGCATTCAACATGCCACTGTAGAGAGCTTTGCCATCGAAGGTGAGACGATCAACATCATTCGCGAGAAGATAACGAAGAAATTCCCGGCACTGAGGGCCAGTGACATCCAGGGCAGTCATATGAGAAACATCAAACATACCAGCTTTCTGGCGAACAACATGATGTTCTTCCATCTGGGATCCATAGTGCAGCGGCATATCCCAGCCGCCGAAATCGACTATTTTTCCGCCTGCTGCTTCATGAACAGCGAAAAGAGACGTCCGGCTACCCATAGAGTGTCTTACCCCTAGAATGAAATCGTTTTGAACCTGAATAAGGCTATAAAACAGGCAACAAGCAGCTCATAAACACCGCTTCTGCATAATTGGTTTGCGCATTCTAAAGGCACACATTCGTTTACTCAAAGAGCATTTTTACATTGTTTTTTTCTAATTCAAGCAGATATAAACAAATGGACTGACTAGGTTTAAACTGGCGAGCTGCATGGTAATGACAGAAGAGAATTCTATACAACTCGCAAAAACAGAAGGATTAACCGACTCTTGATCGGCGGATTAGAAAAATTACCGGAATCATTCCAGCCACAATCAAACTGATTGCAGGAAGGGCTGCACGCTCCCACTCGCCTTCGGCTGTCATTTCATGAATTCGAACAGCCAGTGTATCCCACCCAAATGGACGCATGAGAAGAGTCGCAGGCATTTCTTTCAGTACATCGACAAAAACCAAAAGCATGGCAGTAAGCAAGCCAGGCATGACTAATGGAAGATAAACTTTCAGTGAAACTGAAAATGGCGAGTGCCCGAGAATACGAGCGGCTTCATGCATGGAAGGCTTCACTCGTTCAAAAGCATGGGCAACTGGTTTCAGGGCCACAGCAAGAAAACGAATCAAGTACGCCAGAATCAGTGCAATAACACTACCCAGAAGCAATTGCTCTACAGGTAAGCCCATCCATTGTTGAAGTGGAGCGATAATTTCATTATCCAGAAATCCGAACAACATCATAACAGCTACAGCAAGCAGCGCTCCGGGCATGGCATAACCCAGCCCTCCCACACGCTCAGCAAATCTGGATAGTGCGCCCGGTTGAAAACGCCCGCCCAAAACCAAAACAGAAGCCGCTGCTACTGTTGCCAGGGCAGCAAATCCCGCCAGCAATAACGTATTCAAAACAAGGTCGGCATAACGTGCATTAAAATCATTCCATGCATGAGTATAAACCCACCAGCACAACTGAATGACCGGCAGTAGAAAAGCCAGCACAAAAACTGTTCCGCAAAAACCACTGGCAAGCCAAGCCTGAATCCCTGTTAAGCGCTGGCGAGGCATAATGCGCTGACGCTCACTTTGGGCAACACTGTGTCGCCCCTTCAGCTGCTTCTCAACAACCAGAAATATTACGATAAATACCAGTAGTACAGATGCCAACTGCGCTGCAGCTTTCAAGTTAAAAAAGCCAAACCAGGATTTATAAATCGCCGTGGTAAAAGTGTCGTAATTAAAAACCGAGACTGTGCCAAAATCAGCCAGTGTTTCCATAACCGCAAGAACAGTTCCACCAATAATTGCCGGGCGGGCTACAGGTAAAGTCACCCGCCAGAAGGTGCGTAATGCTGACATCCCCAATAATCTTGAAGCTTCATACAATGAACGCCCCTGACCTTGGAACGCACCACGGGCGAGCATGTAAACATAGGGATAAAAAACCAAGACCAGCACGGTAACAACACCAAGTGGAGACCTGATATCAACCCAGGTAAAACCATCAATATTTTGCCGCATCCAGCCCTGCAGCGGGCCGCTGAAATCAAACACGCCTAAATAGACAAAAGCCAGAACATAGGCAGGAATAGCAAAAGGCAGCATCAGTGCCCATTCCAGCCAGCGCCGCCCCGGAAATTCACAAAGCGAAATCAGTGCAGCCAAAGCTGTTCCAAGAACCGCAACCCCTGTTGCCACACCGAAAACCAATACAACTGTATTCCAAATCAATCCGGCCAGTTGTGTTTCAACAAGGTGTTGCCAAACATCAAACTGAATATCCCGCCAGCTGAAAATCAAACTACCAAGAGGTAACAGAACAAGAGCAGCAATAGCGAGAGTGAGAAGAGACAAGGGTTGTTTGAACAACGCAAAAGCCGACAGGTGTTGTTTTAGCAACACCCATCGGCCAGAAAGGGAAGTGCCCGGCACAGATACCGGGCTTGGTGTTTGAGAATAGGACATCCGTTTTTAAAACTACTTTTCGTAAACGGTTTTAGTTGTAGTGAACCTTGTCCATCAGTTGAATGGCTTTCGTTTGCTTCTCACCGGCTACAGCAATATTCAGCTGGTCTGCTTCGAAGCTACCCCATTCAGCAACCAACTTAGATGGTGCGATAGAAGCGTTGGCTGGGTACTCCATATTGCTGTCTGCAATAATGCGCTGCGCTTCTTCAGTGCTCATCCACTCCAGAAAATCAACGGCAGCAGCTTTGTGCTTGGCATAACGGGTCACACCAGCGCCAGAAACATTGACGTGTACACCAGAACCGCCCTGGTTTGCCCAGAACAGTTTTAATCCATTGTCAGGTTTTTTCTTCTGCAAACGACCAAAGTAGTAAGTATTTACAACGGTCACATCGCAGACGCCTGCAGCAACGGCTTCCATTGCTTTGGTGTCATTACTGAACACTGGAGCTGCCAGATTATTAACCCAGCCTTGCAGAACCTGTTGGGTTTCATCTTCACCCAGTCGTTCAACCATGGTGGCAACCAGAGATTGATTATAAACCTTTTTGGAAGTACGCAGGCAAAGACGACCTTTCCAGCGGGCATCAGCCAGATCTTCGTAACCTTTCAGCTCATCGGCTTTTATGCGATCAGCGGCGTACACCAGTGTTCTTGCACGAACAGACAGTCCAAACCAGTCACCATTATCCGCACGGAGGTGAGATGGAATATTTTTTTCCAGAGTGTCAGATTTCACAGATTGAAGAACACCCTGCTTACTGGCTTGCCAAAGGTTACCTGCATCAACGGTAATCAACAGGTCGGCGGGAGTGTTTTCACCTTCTGTTTCCAGACGAGCAAGCAGAGGACCAGCCTTATCGGTGATATAGCGAATTTGGGTTCCGGTCTTTTGGGTATACAGATCAAACAGGGGCTTAACCAGATGCTCTTTACGAGCACTATAGATCACCAGTTCTTTACTCTTGGCAGTTTCCTGCGCACTCACTGGCTCTGATGCAACAACAACTGCAGCAACGGTTGCTGCAACAATACCCGATACCCACGCGGCCATTTTGGCTTTCATGGATAACCCCCCTTTGGAATAACACAACGATTAATTGCGCAAATACTAATTATTCTCATTTAGCTTTGCAACACCATTTGTTATTCCCAAAAAAAGGGCAGCCGAAGCTGCCCGTTTAAACATGAAATAGAAGTGGCCTTATTCTCCAGAGTCAGCTGGTTCTGGCATTGGTGGCATCATATGCTCCATGCCCGGTGGCATATCTCCCATACCGGGCATTCCCATTCCATCCATACCGGGAGGCATACCATCCATTCCTGGCATGTTCTGCATCTGCTCCATGACCTGATTTACGGACTCACGAACCGTATCAATCATGGCCTGGAAGCCATCAGTAAAGCCTCTGTGGAAAACAAGAATCGCTTTGGGAGAACCAGGTTCAGGCTCATCAATAGCAGACTTCCCGGCATCCTTCGGCCCATCGCCACCAAATAAGGATTCCATTGAAGTCGGTAGAGTAAGGGCTATTGCACGACCAGACATATAACCGCTGATATAGCTGTTTTTCAGAATGGCATTCGTCGGGTCACCCTGACGGCTTGCATTGTAGGCAGCAGCAGCCTCACACCAGCGGTCACGGTATTCATTATCCGTTTCTTCACCTTCAGTGCATTCGTATTCAATAATGCCCTGGGCATCAAGAACACCGATATAACCACTTTCATAACCATTAGCGGCAATGGGTCGGCTCTGAAGATTATCAATTGCAGGAGTTCGCCCCTGCATGGCATCGAGACTCCCCAGTTTCCAGGATTCAATAAACTCGTCGCGTGCACTGGTATTGTCAGCCTGAAAATTATTGTTTTCTTTCCAGTCTTTCAAACCTCGACACCAGAAGCGCTTATCTGGTGTCATACCCGAAGAATCGTCACAGTCGTAGCCTACAACTTCACTGGGGCGGATATCTTCAATGGTCACCCGTTCAACATCCTGCTCAATAGGCGTTACAGTCTCAGTCACATCCTGTTGTTCTTTATCATCATCCTCGTTTCCACATCCCTGAAGCATGATTGTTACAAACGCAGCCATGACAACAGCCATAACCGCTGGCAGTGATTTCACTGCACTGGAACATCGGGTCATATCAGTACCTCTTCTTTCTGAACCCGGAGCTTCGCTCCGGCCCCCTCGCTCCCCGTTATCCGGGCAGGCTCTTTGATGCGCGAAGGGAAATATAGTTCAAAGTACAGAGGTACTAGATTCAAGAAATACTGGTATCTGTTACTTACTGTTTCTGGAGATTTCAGGCAGATCTCCTCGCAACCCCATGGCGCGGCTGACAATCTCTTGTTTTAACAACGGAATCCGGTCTGCCATATTTAACCCAGTGTTACGAAGCCAGCGAAACAGCATGTGGTCGCTGTGAAACAGCCGCTGCAGACCTTCCATAATTCCTGCCATAGCCAGATTATGGCTTTCGCGGGATCTTTGATAACGATCCAGAATATGGGGAGCAGAAAAGTCTTCTTCGCGAGATTGCGCCCGTTTAATCTCTTCTGTCAGGCTGGCAACGTCCAGTAATCCCAAATTTGCCCCCTGCCCGGCCAGGGGATGAATGGTATGTGCAGCGTCACCAATTAATACCACCTGCCCCCGATAATACTGGCGGGCATGGCGCTGTCTGAGTGGGTGACATAAACGTTCGCCTGCGCTGATTATGCTCCCGAAGCGCCCTTCAATAGTGCTACCCAATGTTGCCAGAAACTGCTTATCAGGCAGTTTCATTATTCTTCGGGCTTCATCAGGAACCAGAGACCAGACAATTGAGCAGAAGTGTCGCCCATCAGAAGATGATGGCAGCGGTAGAAATGCCAAAGGCCCGGTATCCAGAAAGATTTGCCAGGCCGTCCCTTCATGGGGCTCTTCTATCTCCACTGTTGTGACAACTGCGTGGTGAAGATAATCCCACTCCCTCATAGGAATTCCTGCCCAGTAACGAGCTCTGGAACCAGCACCGTCAGCAGCAATTAACAACCTCGTGTGCAACTGACTATCATCCCAAAGCCTGAGGCTGACGCCATCATTTTTTCCCTGCCGCAGCCCCTGGATCTCAATACCACTTAATAACTGGATATCTGATTTCAGTAACCGGGAAAGTAAGGCATTACGAATAATGCTGTTTTCAACAATGTGTCCGAGGTGATGAACATTCAGCTCCGATGCTGAAAAGGAGATAGAGCCGGTACCCGCAGCATCCCATACATACATACCGGAATAAGGACATGCTCGCTGACTGTGAATATGCTCCCAAACGCCAAGATGTTTCAGAAGGTTGATGGAAGCTTCAGTTAAAGCGCAAACCCGCGGATCAAATTTGTCGTCGCTCAGAGTTCCGCTGGAAACTTCCAGTGAGCCCGCGTCAACCAGAGCTATATTGAGGGCTGTATTTTCAAGAGCCAGAGCCATGGCAGCACCAACAATGCCACCACCCAAAATGATAATATCGTAGTCCCGCGTCATACTGCCTCAGTACTCATCATCACGGATATACGGCACCACTTGACTAGGGTCTGTTGAGGTTTTGGCTTCGAGCTCAGCATTTCCGAGGGCTTTCATGGTTATACCCGGAGGGCACTATAGGGCACAGCGTTGCCGGAATGCTTACTTCCTTTCAAAACGCTGAAACGCAGCCATGGAAGCCCTCGGGAATGCCCTTCGGGTGGCTATAAAAGCAGCCATCTACCACGTCAGTCTTGCTCAATGTAGAACAACTACGATTTTCACAAGCCTTTCTCACAGCTGGTTGCTTTTATAGCCACTGAGCCGAAGACAAAACCTCAACAGGCCCTAGAGCGGGCCGCACTATCTTTTTCTTTTTAGAAAGTTACCGGCCAAGTCCCATTGCCTGCCGGGCGAACCAATCGCGTAGGGGGAACAGTAATTCCATACTCAACAGCCCGGCATTCCGAATACCTGCCAGCGCTGCTGAGCTGTTAGAAAACAGACTGACCACCTGATCACTAAAACCGATGGTCTGCTGCTGATCCAGCTTCCTGCTCTCTACATAAGACAACAATGTATCCAGACCACCCAACTGCTTTCCTGCTTGGTTGGCATCAGCCAGCACCTGAGCCAGAATCTGCACATCCCGTAAAGACAGGTTGAATCCCTGACCGGCAACCGGGTGTAGACTATGAGCTGCATTCCCAAGAACGACTAATCCGGGCCTCACCTGCTCCCGGGACTGCCGCAATGACAGAGGATAGCTGAAACGCTCACCAACCTTACTAAATCGTCCTAACCGGTAACCGAACCTGTCCTGAAGTTCCTTTAAAAAGTCTTCATCCACCAGCTGCATGCGTTCATCGGCAATAATTTCAGGCATTGTCCATACCAAGGCACAATCACCACCAGCCCTGGGCAATAAGGCCATAGGGCCTTCATCGGTGAAGCGCTCATAGGCCACATTCTGATGATGACGGGCTGGAGATACATTGGCCACAATAGCTTTCTGGCCGTAGTCGCTCACATCAACATCCACTCCAAGGGTTTCTGTTAAACCTGAACGCCCACCATCGGCAAGAATCACTAACCCGGCAGTCAGCGCCTTACCCTGCTCCAGTTCCAGTGTCATCATTTCAGGATCAGGAATCAGGCTTTTCACCTTAACCGGGCACAACCACTCAATACCCTCTGCCTGCTGCACCTCAGATAGCAAAACCCGCCCCAGCCAGCTGTTATCCACAACATAACCCAGCGCTGGCACATTGTGTTCGTCTGCATGGATTCTGGTCATGCCAAAGTGACCACGATCCGATACATGAATGCTGTTTATTGGCTCAACATTAGCGGCGACACTTTGCCAAAGGCCAAAACCTTCAAATATCCCTCTGGCACCTTCCGCAAGGGCAGTCGAGCGGCCATCATAGCTTGGCTGCCAGGCATCCACAAACAGCGACTCATCCGGCATCGCCACTGCTTCTATCACCACAAGCGACACATTGTCCGGCAGAGCGTTTCTGAGGCCAACGGCCAGTGTAGCGCCAACCATTCCACCGCCAATAATGGCTATATCGTAGTGGTCCTTCTGCATATCTGTTCTTAGCTCCCCGATATCTGGGCTCAGTGTACTCTTCCGGGCCGATCTGACAAAACAGTCAGTAAAACAGGCAGAAAGAAAACTCCTGCAATAGTCGGGGTCAAACCGTCATACCCAAACGATTCGGCAGATTCGGCATGGCTACACCTTTACTTGGATCATCTAACAATTCTCGAAAAAGAACACGTGCATTTGGCCTTTCCTTTGACAGGCAGGGCAGTGAGTACCTTTCAAGAAGAGTCAAAGTGAAGCGCACAACACCTCATATTCCTCGTCCTGACTATAAGCCGGGAATGGCCCGCAAGATATGGGAGGGAATTATGAATAAGGTGTGGCCCACTGATCCGACATACCTGATCAAGTCAGGTTCCCTCGATGATATAAACCATTGGATAAGCCACGGAGGAGATCTCGACTACGTTGATGCAGCGCAAAACACCATTCCCCACCTACTGGCTATAGGAAGAACCCAAAAATCCACTCCCTACGAAGTCAGGCCCATCACCAAATCACTGTTCCAATATTACTCACAGGAACAGATGGAAAAACTGAGTGTGCAATCCAATGGGGATTTTCGAACCCCCTGGCATGAACTATCTATGACCTGCAAGGCCAGCTCAACCTTTGCGCTACATTCCGCCGGTGTGGTTATCGCTGAAGAAATGATCAATGCCGGAGCCTCACCTCTGATAGCACGATCACCTGAAAAACCTGAAGACTTTCCGGCTGTTAGTATTCTGCCTCGCATTGCAGGTTGCCCGCAGCTTATCCGAAAGCTTATAGAGATTGATAGCGAACTCACTCTGGGTGGAGAAGATGGCAATACTCCTCCTCACCTGAGTGAACGATATCCCACATTACTTTGGGCTGCTATTAACCAGAAGCAATACTCAGCACTGAGACACATGTTAATTCAGGGAGCAGAATACTCTGACGAAAGCTCCCCCGTTCATCCTTTAATGCGTGATATTCGTTTGTGGCATATTGACAGAGACTTAAGAGCCTGTGGAAGAGTTCTCTGGGATCAGAACCGACTCCTGCCGAGCAATGAAATTCATGCAGACTTAATGACAGCTTTAGATACCTGGGAAAAACAGCTGACGGATGCAGAAAAATTCCCTCAGCCTCCACAAAACAGGAGGGAGGTTTTAGACGTTAAAGAATCCCTTGAAATACTGTTAAAGCTTACCCCTCATATCGACCGCCCACTTGAGGTACTTACATCTGATGGTGATAAACGCACACTGGGAGAAGGTTTGCTGGGCACTCTCGAAAAATCTTATCCACGGCTGTACCAGACTGCCTGTAAAATTCCAGAGATCATTCAATTTCCAGGGGCTAAGTAGAGTCAATCAACAGCACTCCCAGCCCCAAAGTCATTTAACCCATCAATGCTTCAATGGCATCAACAGTTTTTACAACACCTGCCGTAAGAACTTCGTTGCCAGTTTCTGTAACCAGAACATCATCTTCTATACGAATACCGATTCCACGCCAGCGCTCTTCAACATCCTGATTATCTGGTGAAACATACAAACCAGGCTCAACGGTTACCGCCATGCCGGGTTTAAACAGAATAGACTCGCCATCTTCCTTGTGATGACCAACATCATGCACATCCATACCCAGCCAATGACCGGTGCCGTGCATGTAGAAAGCTCGGTATGCCTCTTCTTTAATCAGCTTGTCTTTATTGCCAGCCAGCAATCCCAACTCAAGCAACCCTTCAACCAGTTTGCCCAACGCAGCCTTATGGAATCCATCAAAGGGTTTACCGGGAGCAACTTCATCAATAGCGGCCAGCTGGGCATCAAGCACTACGTTGTAGAGTGCTTTCTGCTCAGGAGAAAACTTACCGTTAACCGGGAAAGTTCGGGTAATGTCTGCAGCGTAATGATCCAGCTCACAACCAGCATCAATCAGAACCAGATCACCATCTTTCAGCTCACATTCATTCTCGGTGTAATGCAAGATGCAGGCATTTTCACCACCACCAACAATGGTTGTATAAGCAGGGTGACGAGCACCACTCATAGCAAACTCATGGTGAATAGAGGCCTCAAGCTGGTACTCCGTGACACCAGGCTTGCACTCTTGCATAGCGCGAGTGTGCGCTCTGGCGCTGATTTCACCAGCTTTGCGCATAAGCGCCTGTTCTGCGGGGGATTTGATCATGCGCAGGGTATGAAGCAACTTGTCACGATCCTCAATCTGCTCAGGAGCAACACCGCCCTTCCGCTCTTTGGCACGAACTTTATCCATCCAACTCCAGAGCTGTTGATCGAATTCTTTATTCGCACCGGGGGTGTGATAAACAGACGTGCGCTGATCTAACAAACCAGGCATCTGTTCATTCAGTTCACTGATTACAAAAGCCTGATCGAAGCCATACTCTTTCACGGCACCAGCCTGACCAGCCCGGCGACCATTCCAGATTTCCATCTCACGGTTGCGTTCGCGGCAGAACAGGACAGACTCCCCCTCTTCCCGCCCGGGAATCAATACAAGAACAGCTTCTGGCTCACCAAACCCTGTGAGATACCAGAAATCACTGTCCTGCCGGAAGTGATATTCACAATCTCTATTGCGCACTTTTTCTGTGGCGGAAGGCAATACCAGAACACTTCCCTCTTTCAGGGAATCCAGTAACGCCCTGCGGCGCTCTGTATAAATTTTCTGATCAAGTTTCATTAGTGAATTGCGTCACTTTTATTTGCTTGAGTTTCCTGTACAGCTTTATTTTCCTGACTTTCACCGAATAACATCAGGGTAGCCATACGTACGTATTCACACACTTCAAAAAAGTCTTTCTCGGAATCTTCGGACTCTTCCAGATCATCTGCCTGCACCTGAGCGATCTGAGCCAGATCATTCAGTACACCGGTAGCCTCTTCAGACAGTTTGGAGCCAATGACACCAGCCGCGCCAAACCCTGATAAAAACCCAGAACACCACTGCCCTAAAGCATCTGTTCTCTGACCAACAGTTTCATCGCTCTCTGGCAACAAAAGGCTGAAGGACAAATCACTGGCAGAAATATCTCCCAGCACCACATCATAAAAATCTACAAGACCGGCGCGAACCCGCACACTCATTTCATCAGAAGTGGCCATCTGTTCAGCGGCAGCATCCAGCCAGCTTTTATGATCTGGCCGCAAACCGGCACAGAGCTGACCGCACAGCAAGCCATGTAACTGCGATGGAGGAGTCATGGAACGAACCTCCACAAACAAATCTGCCAGTTTGTCGAAACTAAAAGGCTCCAGTCGAGTTTTCGCTTCACTCATAGTGAAAATCTCTTTCATAATTCTCGATATATTAATGTATCAACCCATGATGCAAGTCGATCTTTTTTTCACAAATTCAGACTCTTGTGCAAACTTATATTGTCCGTCTGCCGGAAGTGGGGATATATTTACTCTTTAAAGGATCAATAAACTGCCACGATTCATGGATTCCAGCGAACTGAACGATCACAACATAAACGAGCTTGGCCGAAAGATCGAAGAACTGATCACTCTCTGCCAAAATCTCCGGCACGAAAACCAAGCCCTGCGTTCTGGCGAGCAGCAGTGGAAGCAGGAGCGTGCCCAGCTCATTGAAAAAAATGAGATTGCACGCACCCGGGTCGAAGCCATGATCGGACGACTCAAGACCCTGGAGCACGAATCATGAGCACGGAACGTCTTACAGCCACGGTTAATATCCTGGACAAAGATTACCGCATCACCTGCCCTCCGGAGGAGGAGGCCAGTCTGCTGGAATCTGCACGTCACCTCGACAGCAAAATGCGGGAAATTCGCAATAGCGGTAAAGTGATAGGGGTCGAACGCATTGCCGTTATGGCAGCCCTTAACATTGCCCATGAGATGCTCCGCAGCGGACAGAAAAATCAGCTCCAGAGCAGCGAAACCCAGGAGCAGATCGACTCCATGCTGAAAAAACTGGACGGTGCCCTGCAGAAAAACCATGAACTTGAGCTGTAATCAGCTCTGTAAGTACTCCCGACAATTTGTGTTTTTCATAACGATAAAGCATAAAAAGGGGCTGGCAGCAGCCCCTCTTCTGCCGATATAATCCTGTTAAGGTTCCCTGGTTTGTACGCCAGTCTCGTAACGTCCCTGAGGCTTTGAATACATATCCCGGCGGCTCCTCGAGAGTAACAAGCGTGCATGTCCGCCTCGGGTTTTACCCTTGAAGCGGAAAGCCCATGTTATTCCAGCAGCTACCACCTTGAAGCAATGCTTCAAGGGCCACACAAGACAGCGGCAGAGTGGGGAACCTTACTCACACAGAACCCTCCACAGTATCTGCTCGACATGCGTTTAAAGCTTGTGCGTTCATCTCATTTAGTCTTATTCGCACCACTATTTATAGATGGTAAATTTTATAGATGGTAAATTGTTACACCATACAACAGCACACAGGCTAGAAGGGCGACCTGAACAACAGGACGTAATCTGCGAAGCACACTTGGAAGCCTGCTTTCTCCATAGATATAAAAGGAGGTCACCAGCATCAGGCTACCTGAAACAAGGGCTGCCACTCCCCAGAATTCCGTAGGGTGTTGCACTCCATACCAAAACACATTCCAGCAACCCGCCAGAAAAACAATTGCCCGTGCACTTTTCCGGACCGTCACCGGAAGCTTGTTGAAAGAGTTGAGCACAGGCAAACGACTAGAAAAGAGTAACCCAATGACCATGCTGCTGGTCATAGTTGTTCCCATTGGCAACATGTTGTACATCCTTTGTTGAGTTGGATCACAGGGAAGAACTCCCTGTTCATATTCAAGCATACGGACAGGCGTGCACTTTAGAGTCAACTGGCCTGGGGCATGTTCACAAAGGTTTCTAGGGTAAGATGCAGCTCCGCTGAAATTCTGATTGCCTTTCAAGGAACGGCAACGCAACCATAAGAAGAACTTTGGGGAGTGCCCTTCGGGTAACTCTGAATGCCATCATTCGTGGCCACTGAGGCGCATACTTAATTGAGAACGCCCCCCGGAAAACATGACCGGACAAAAGCTACCCCCACAGAAAACTCATAAAGTTGCTATAGCTTGTTATGCTTTGGCAGATTATGTTGCCAGATACGATAACAGAACCTGAAACCAAGTCTCACATGAATCAAAATAACAACCAGTCACCCGAGCACGTAAAACAACAAAAGAGCGATCTTCGAAAACAGCTGAGAGAGAAACGTCGGAGCCTAAGCCCAGATCAGCAGCAGACGGCGGCTCAAAACCTTTTTGAGAATTTACTGACTCATCCAGCCTATACAAACAGTGAACATATTGCTGTTTACTTGGCCCGTGATGGCGAGATCGATCTGAAGTTTGTCGTTGAAGATGCTCGAAAAAAAGGCAAGAAAATTTATCTGCCTGTCGTTGATTCACAAGGCAGCGGCACCCTGACTTTTCTTCCATGGGAAGACGACACGATTATGGTGAAAAACGAAAAATCATTTGGTATACCTGAGCCAGATAGCCGTCTCTATGAAGCCCATCCAGTACAAGACCTTGATCTTGTGCTTTTGCCGTTAACAGGCTTTGACCCTTCCGGGAAAAGGATTGGTATGGGTGGTGGTTTCTATGACCGTACTTTCGCGTTTATTAATAAGGATACGAAATCCAGTCAGCCACTGCTTATTGGCGTGGCCCATGAATGCCAGAAGGTAGACAACATTCCTTCCGAAAGCTGGGACATTCCTTTAATGGGGATTGCAACAAACTTACACTACTACTCCTGAACGAGCTTACCCTGATCAGATTTTATTTTTCTTCTTATAACACTCGGTAGCCTCCGAGTGTTAACCAAGCATCTGGGCGGTTGCGGTGGTTACAACGCCAAGAGCAAACACAACCATCATGATGTGAAGCGGATCAATCTTGAACATACTACCTCCAGGTAAAACAGTCCTGGCTTCCTGCGCACATACTCATCCCTGTATGCTCACTCTGAGCATTTCAAAACACGTCTAAGGCAAAAACACTGCCAAGATAAGCTATGTTACATTTCTAAAATTATAAAGAGAAAATAGTGAAGAAATTGTGACTTGATGCAAAAAAACACCTTTCCTGGGCGGTTTTATAACTAACAAGCCACTATTCACTGGCAAAAGGGCATATACGACAGTTACTTGTCAGCTGAGAAAAAGCTTATATGCACTGTTATCGCTCTCTTCCCAGAAGTGGTAACCAATATCGTCCAGGAACTCTGGAATTTGGTGCCGCTCCCCTTCTGGAACCTGAATACCAACAATAACACGCCCATAAGCCGCGCCATGGTTACGGTAGTGGAACATGGAAATATTCCACTGTGTGCCAACACGTTTCAGGAAGTTTAATAACGCACCGGGGCGCTCTGGAAATTCAAAGCGATAAACAACTTCATTATCAACGTCAGGGGCGTGACCACCAACCATATGCCGTACATGAAGTTTAGCCACTTCATTGTCAGTCAAATCTTCTACAGCATATCCAGCGTCAGTGAGGTCCTCAATCAAACGCTCCCGGGTTTCTGTTTCCGGATGCATCTGAACACCCACAAAAATACAGGCATCACGGTTATCAAAATAGCGGTAGTTAAACTCAGTGATATTCCGGCGGCCAATGGTTTCACAGAAACGCCGGAAACTACCGGGCTTTTCTGGAATGGTTACAGCAAGAATAGCCTCTCGACCTTCACCCAACTCTGCACGCTCAGACACATAACGCAGTCGGTCAAAGTTTACATTTGCACCGCTGGCTATGGTGACAAGATTCTTTTCCGTTATCTGTTCCCGCTCCACGTATTTTTTGAGTCCGGCAGTAGCCAGAGCCCCGGCCGGCTCCGTAACTGAACGGGTGTCATCAAACAGGTCTTTCACCGCAGCACAGATTTCATCTGCATTAACCGTGATCACTTCATCAACACACTCACGACAAATGCGGAATGTTTCTTCGCCAATCTGAGCAACTGCAACACCATCAGCAAACAGTCCAACCTGCGGCAACACAACACGCTCACCAGCTTCCATGGCTGCTTTCAGGCACGCGGATTCTTCATATTCAACACCGATAACCAAAGCATCCGGCCGCAGGTATTTCACATAAGCAGCAATACCGGCAATCAGGCCGCCACCGCCCACAGGCACAAATACCGCATCCAGGTCGCCCGTGTGCTGGCGCAGGATTTCCATACCGATAGTTCCCTGACCAGCAATGGTGTCCTTGTCATCGTAGGGGTGAATAAAGCTAAGACCTTCTGTTTCTACAAGGCTCAAAGCGTGGGCCAGAGATTGATCAAAACTGTCTCCATGGAGAACGACTTCTCCTCCACGGGAACGTACACCTTTGACCTTTATATCCGGCGTAGTGGTTGGCATAACAATCACGGCCCGAATACCCAGCTCTTTTGCTGACAGCGCAACACCCTGAGCGTGATTACCCGCTGAGGCACACACCACTCCTCTGCTCCGCGCTTCTTCGGAGAGCTGAATAATATTGTTATAAGCACCGCGAATTTTAAATGAGAACACTGGCTGTAAATCTTCTCGCTTAACGAGAATATTGTTCTTCAACCGTTCACTGAGAAAGGGCGCAAAATGTAACGGGGTTTCTACCGCCACATCATACACGCGCGACTCGAGGATTTTCCTGATGTACTGAGTAGGCATAATCGTCCGCAGTAGCTGTTATCTATTCTGACTTTTGTATATTGATCTTCTTAATGTCAGGACATTGTACGTAACCACTGTCTTTGTGCCTAATTCCATTTCAGGATTTTCAGTTTTCGCTTTCAGGTTACAGGCGTCGCCCTGTGTAAACAGGACTCGCTCAGGCTCTATATCGCAAGCAAAGTCATTACGACTGGCTTTTTTGTAATCGCCCAGCTCCCCTTCTGCTGGAACAAAAAACTTGATTGAACCACTCTTCTGCAATTCCGTTGCCGCAGAGATAAAACGCGCAGAAAAATCTATACCGTCCACATGCTGGATATGAAAAATACCATCAAGAACATGCTGCCCTGATGACGTCACAAGTTCTTTCAATGGAAAGCCAAGCTTGGCGGCGGCCGACTCGTGAGCGAGACTGGCATCGGCGCAAACCACAGCCGCTATTGATATACGGCCATTTAAATGTCGCACCAGCTCATCCGCGCCTTCATTAACGAGTACCACAACCCTCCCTGAAGGGTGGAACCAGTAATTTACCCTATTGTAATAACACTCCTCCCAACTCTTCCCTTATAATCCTGCTTTCGCTCACACATCAGGATTTCAATCCATGACTCAGGATGAACTCAAACAAGCCGTCGCCCAGGCTGCTTTGGATTACATTCTTCCTCACCTTGAATCCGATATGATCATTGGTATCGGGACCGGTTCTACAGCAAATTGTTTTATTGATGCACTGGCCGAAGTAAAAGATCGTTTTGATGGTGCCGTCGCCAGTTCTGAGGCGAGCGCCGAACGACTGAAAAGCCATGGAATCCCAGTGTATGACCTGAATAGCATCTCTGAGCTGCGTTTCTATATAGATGGTGCAGACGAGAGCAACGATCACCTTCAATTAATCAAAGGTGGTGGTGCAGCCCTGACCCGGGAAAAAATCGTTGCCGCAGTGGCAGAAGAGTTCATCTGTATTGCAGACGAATCCAAGATGGTGGACGTTCTGGGTACCTTTCCGCTACCCGTGGAAGTTATTCCAATGGCGCGAAGCCATGTTGCCCGGGAACTGGTTCGTCTGGGCGGGGACCCAGCCTATCGCGAAGGTGTCGTTACCGATAATGGCAATATTATTCTGGATGTCTGGAACATGGCAATTACCGACCCGGTTGGTATTGAACAGTCCATTAACCAGATTACCGGTGTTGTGACTAATGGCCTGTTTGCTAATCGCGCAGCCAATGTTCTGATGCTGGGAACAAAAGACGGCGTGAAAACCATTACCGCTTGATATTGCTTTCCAAACCTTATCGCCTTCTGAACACTGCCTTTTCAAGTACTACGGATACAAATTCCTTCTGTATCCGTAGTTTATACAACAGAAAAATTTCTTCCTGCTCCCCTCTACTAAAACGTCAAACACTATATATGTAGTGTTTTATCAGAATTAAACGCCTTTAAACGCACTGTTTTCGAGCAAAAAACAACAGAAAAACCTTTGATAAAGAGAAGTCAATGGCAGTAGCTGCTATCTGTTACTGTCAGAAAAAATCCTGTATAACGTGATCGAAGCAGAAAAAAGCTTTAAAGCTTTCACCAAAACAACGATAAAAACCAAAAATAGAAACAAGAGAGCGGAAACAATGACACACACACTGCGCACGGCACTGGCCAGTGCATCTGTTGCCTTTGCAATGATGACCGGGGGCGTTCAGGCCGAAGACACCATCAAAATTGGCTTAGCAGGACCGGTAACCGGCCCTGTTGCCCAATACGGTGACATGCAGTTCATTGGCGCTAAAGCGGCTATTGAACAAATCAACCTGGCCGGTGGTGTTAACGGTAAAAAACTGGAAGGTGTCGTTTACGATGACGCCTGTGATCCAAAACAGGCCGTTGCTGTCGCTAACAAAATTGTAAACGACGGCATCCAGTATGTTGTTGGTCATCTCTGCTCTTCCAGCACACAGCCTGCCTCTGACATTTATGAAGATGAAGGCGTTCTGATGATCACTGCGGCGTCTACCAGCCCTGATATCACCACCCGCGGTTACGAGTTAATATTCCGAACCATTGGTCTGGACAGCATGCAAGGCCCTACCGCTGCCCGTTATATCCTTGGCTCTCTCAAGCCTAAACGCGTTGCAATTATTCACGATAAACAGCAGTACGGTGAAGGTCTGGCGACATCTGTTCGTGACGAGCTGACAGCTGCTGGCACTGACGTTGCTCTGTTTGAAGGTGTAACAGCTGGCGATAAAGACTTCTCTGCACTGGTTGCCAAGCTGCAGAAAGAGAACGTCGATTTCGTTTACTACGGTGGCTACCATCCAGAGCTGGGCCTGATTCTGCGCCAGAGTGCTGAGAAAGGTCTGAAAGCTAAGTTCATGGGCCCTGAAGGCGTAGGTAACAAAGATATCTCCGCTATTGCCGGTGCCGCCTCTGAAGGACTACTGGTGACTCTGCCAAGAAGCTTCGACCAGGATCCTGCCAACAAGAAGCTGGTTGAGTACATCACCGGTAAAGGTGAAGACGCGACTGGTCCTTTTGTATTCCCGGCTTATTCCGCAGTTCAGGTTATGGCTGACGCGATCAAGATGAACGGTGATTCCCCTGAAAAAGTTGCCAAGATTCTGCGTAGCCAGAGCTTCAAAACACCAACTGGTGACTTGGCGTTTGATGAGAAAGGCGACCTGAAAGACTTCAGCTTTGTTGTCTACGAATGGCACAAGGATGGCACCAAGACGCCACTGAACTAATATCCAGAAAATTTCTGGTACTAAGGCGGCATCATTCGAAATGAGTGATGTCGCTTTTACTTTACATAATTGTTACTGACACCTCTTGCCGGTGATTGTCCAAAGGGTTCTATGATCTACACCGGATAAAGGGGCAGTATGCTTACACAACAATCAAGACAGTCAAGATTTGCTCCACCATATGCAAGAGCAAACCAGCCACCGCCAATTGTCAAACGAAGCGGAAAACTTTTTGCCTATCATGCACCTCAAAAAAGGCGTAATTTCCGTGGTCGTATCGCCAAGCTAATACAGAGCATCGAAAACGCCGAAAACCCTGTCATCTGGAGAAAAAAACTATGGAATTTACGATCTCCAAAGGACAATAAGCAGAGATTAGATCACGCCTTCCAGAAAGTGGAGAACATGGAGTGGGAGTCGGCACACAACTCCTATGCCCCCTCCGCTACCCTTGGCTCTGTTTGCATGCCTGAATCTGGACTCATGGGAGAGGATACCGGCGCATACAGCGGCCCAGCTCTTCCCATCACCAGTGAAAAACCTTGTATTCAGAAGGTGACCTGTGAGGGTGACAATACCGAGCGGGCTCTAGATTTAGCGATGAGACTGATCAATGCAATAACCAATAAAGACTTTGAGAACATGGACAGTGCCTTTAAAGACTACCACCCGTTCATGAGCAAGGATGGGTCAGATATACACTTTGAATACCTTGCAAAATACGGGAATAGGGCACTTTCTGAAACTGTAGCAATACTGGACAATAAGCTATATGAAAAAGACGACATTACATCAGCGATCGAAGGTGACGGCAAACATAGATGTATGACCATCGCACTGAACATCCTGCTGGATGCTCTTAGCTATAAAGATGAACAGTTAGCGACTGATGCCAGGCAGCTATTGATTAACATGGAACAAAACGCCAGAACGCTTATTGCAATAAAGAGACAAATAAAATCAAACGAGAACGTCCTGTTAAATAACGCCAATAGAACCTCTGTCATTCCCTCTGAAAGTGAAACCGAGAGGCTCAAAACTGAGGAAAAAACATATATACAAGAGATCCTGAAAGAGTCTGATAAAGCAGAAGCCTTGGAGAGCTGCCTCATAGAAGCAACGGAGACTGACAGCGAAAATCTCCCTGCTCAGTATCACTTCCTCGAAAGGGTTGCCCAGCTTACGGTAGCCCCAAACCTTGTTTAAATCCTCGAGCTACGGATTTTATCAATCTTCCCTTCTTTCAAAATAATCTTCTGATTTTGAATACAAAATCCGAAGCATCCCCTGTTTTGCTTATCTCCAGTGTGAGAATATAGGGTCGCGCAACGCACCAAAGCAGCGCACTGCGCGACAGAGCCACAAGCTCTGCCAACATTATAAAAAAGAATATAGGAGTATGTATGGGGGATTCAGGTCTTTACCTTATACAGCAAATTCTGAACGGCCTTACACTGGGCAGTACCTATGCCCTTATCGCCATTGGCTACACAATGGTGTATGGAATTATCGGAATGATTAATTTTGCCCATGGCGAGGTGTATATGATCGGCAGTTATGTGTCGTTCATCGTACTGGCAGGCCTAGCCATGGTAGGCATAGATAGCGTCACACTGATGATTGTCGCTGCCTTCATTATCAGCATGATTATCACCAGTACTTACGGCTACTCGATAGAACGGATTGCCTACCGGCCACTACGTGGCGGTAACCGACTCATTCCTCTCATATCAGCCATCGGCATGTCTATTTTCCTGCAAAACTATGTTCGTCTGGCACAGGGGTCACGAGACATCGCTATGCCCAGCCTGATCACTGGCGGCGTAACCTTCGGCCCGGAAGCTGGCTTCCAGGCTTCTGTGTCTTATATGCAGATGATTATTTTCGCCATTACCTTTATCAGCATGACAGTTCTGACTTTGTTTATTTCCAAGTCCCGTCTCGGCCGCGCCTGCCGCTCCTGTGCTGAAGATATGGGTATGACTCGTTTGCTGGGCATCAATACCAACACTGTGATTTCCCTGACGTTTGTTATTGGTGCCGCACTGGCCGCTGTTGCTGGTGTACTGCTAAGCCTCTACTACGGCGTTATCAATCCTTACATTGGCTTCCTCGCTGGATTGAAAGCCTTTACTGCGGCTGTTCTTGGTGGCATTGGCAGCATTCCTGGTGCTGTTCTTGGAGGTCTGCTGCTTGGTTTAACTGAAGCTATGACTTCCGGCTATTTCAGTTCTGAATACAAAGATGTTGTCGCCTTTAGTCTGTTAATTCTGATATTGCTGTTCCGTCCATCAGGCATTCTCGGCAAGCCAGAGGTGGAAAAAGTATGAACACCACAAGTATAAAAAACGCATTAATAACCTCTGTCGTTTTCCTGATACTCGCCAGTTTTATGATGGGCGTACAACTGGTACCTGAAGGTACAAGCATTAGCCTGTCACTTGCCGATCCTGTTCGCCTGGAAGCCCTTGGTGTAGCACTGGCGCTCCTGTTTGTCTTTCAACTCTTCAGGGAACCCATCAGCAACGGCTGGCAAGCAGTTAAAAACAAACTCCCCCTACCAGAGCACGGCATTGCCGAAACTCTGCAAACGAAAGGCGAGCAGCACCCTCGTTTGAAGCAACTGGCCCTCGCCTTCTTGCTGGCGGCTTTAATTATCTGGCCATTTTTTGGCTCGCGGGGCAATGTTGACCTGGCAACCCTCGCTCTCATCTATGTGATGCTTGGGCTTGGTCTTAACATCGTTGTTGGTCTCGCAGGCCTTCTCGATCTTGGTTATGTTGGCTTCTATGCCGTGGGCGCTTATAGCTACGCCTTGCTGAACCAGTATTTTGGTCTGGATTTTTGGAGTTGCCTGCTGCTTGGCGGTTTCATCGCTGCATTTTTCGGTTTCATCCTTGGCTTCCCTGTACTCAGGTTGCGAGGCGATTACCTTGCAATTGTTACGTTAGGGTTTGGTGAAATCATCCGCATCCTGCTGAACAACTGGACGGCCATTACCGGTGGCCCCAACGGTATCAGCCAGATTCCGAAACCAACCTTGTTTGGGCTGGAATTCTCACGCCGAGCGAAAGAAGAGGGCAACATTCCCTTCCACGAATTCTTTGGTATCGACTATTCCAGTGGTTACAAGGTTATCTTCCTTTATCTGTTGGCTCTTCTGCTGGTTATTGCCACGCTCTGGGTTATCAATCGCTTGCTGCGTATGCCTATTGGCCGTGCCTGGGAAGCGCTTCGGGAAGATGATATTGCCTGCCAGTCGCTGGGCATGAACAAAACCATAATAAAACTCTCAGCCTTTACCATTGGCGCAGCTTTTGCCGGCTTTGCCGGAACTTTCTTCGCTGCACGTCAGGGTTTTATCAGCCCGGAATCGTTCACCTTTATTGAGTCTGCCATCATTCTTGCCATTGTCGTACTCGGCGGAATGGGTTCTCAGATGGGTGTAGTTCTGGCTGCGATCATTATGACGATACTGCCAGAACTCGCTCGAGAGTTTAATGAATACCGCATGCTGATGTTTGGCTTACTGATGGTATTTATGATGATCTGGCGACCTGCCGGCCTTATGCCCATGAAGCGTCCTCACATTGCCCTGAAAGAGAGCAAAGAGGAGAACTCTTCTTCCATTTCACAACAGCCTGCACATGCAGCCTGATGTCCCTCGCGGACTGATATAAGAATTGGTGAGCATAAAGATATGAGCAGTCAAGAAAACAACCAACAGACCTTACTGGAAGTAGAAGACCTGACCATGCGCTTTGGCGGTCTGGTTGCAGTGAACAAGGTCAAACTGAATGTAAAGAGCGGGCAGATTGTTTCTATTATCGGCCCTAACGGTGCAGGTAAAACCACTGTATTCAACTGCCTGACAGGGTTCTATAAACCATCAGATGGCCGTATCAGTTACCGGGGTGAAAACATTACCGGTAGCAAGAACCATGAAATTTCCCGTAAAGGCATTGTGCGTACATTCCAGCATGTCCGCCTGTTCAAGAGTATGACAGTGCTGGAGAACTTGCTGGTTGCCCAGCACCGCCACTTGAACACTAACCTCCTTTCCGGATTGTTCAAAACCCCTGCATACCGCCGTAGTGAACAGGCAGCGTTTGATCGCGCGTCTTTCTGGCTGGATAAAGTGAATCTGAAGAGCATGGCCAACAGGGATGCTGGCAATTTGTCCTATGGTCAGCAACGCCGCCTGGAAATTGCCCGTTGCATGGTGACGCAACCCGACATGTTGATGCTTGATGAGCCAGCGGCCGGTTTAAACCCACGAGAAACCAAAGAACTTGATGAATTGATCTGTGAATTACGTGATCATCACAATGTATCTGTCATGTTGATTGAACACGATATGAAACTGGTGATGGAAATTTCCGATCATATTTACGTTATCAATCAGGGCACCCCTCTGGCTGACGGTCTGCCGGATCAAATCAAGAACAACCCCGATGTTATCAAAGCCTATCTGGGAGAAGCGTAATGCTGTCAATTAAAAACGTTTCTGCCCATTACGGAAAAATACAGGCTCTCGAGAACATTTCACTGGATGTGAACAAGGGTGAAATTGTTACCCTGATTGGAGCGAACGGTGCAGGGAAAAGCACCTTACTGATGACTCTTTGTGGTGACCCTCACCCCAGCTCTGGTCAGATAATATTCGAAGGCAATGACATCAGCAGATTGGAAACCCCGGAAATTATGCGATCCGGTATCGCCATAGTTCCGGAGGGTCGTCGTGTGTTTTCACGGCTGACTGTAGAAGAAAATCTGGATATGGGCGGTTTCTTTGAACCCAAAGAGCGCAAAGAGGAAATGCTGGAGCATGTTCTGCAACTTTTCCCTCGTTTGAAAGAGCGCTTTGATCAGCGTAGCGGTACCATGTCTGGTGGTGAACAACAGATGCTGGCTATTGGTCGTGCCATGATGAGTCGCCCGAAACTGCTTCTGCTTGATGAACCATCTCTTGGACTGGCACCTATTATTATCCAGCAGATTTTCGACATTATCGAAATGCTTCGCGAAGAAGGTATGACTATTTTTCTGGTTGAGCAGAACGCTAACCAAGCTTTGAAATTAGCCGACCGCGGTTATGTATTGGAAAATGGCCGAATTGTTATGGCAGACAGTGGGCAAAACCTGCTGGTGAATGACGACGTTCGAAAAGCTTACCTGGGAGCCTGATAACCTCTGGAGCCCCTGATGAGAATCAGTGGTTCCAGACAACGTCTCAATTATTGACTTTTTTCTTAATTAGTCGGCTTTTTATTGCAAAAAGTGATAGTTAGTTGACTAATCCCTGCCTTCCCGCCTACGAACCGGCAGCTTTGCCATCAGTCGCTTCAAGGAAAAAGGCTTTTTTACAGCTTTTACCTATTTTTTACCCCAATATCGGTAGCATGAGGCTGGCTTCTATACTGAAAGGAACGTGAGTAGTTTGCTGTACACGGAGCCGTACTATGAATAACCCTAATGATCGGTTAACCAGACCGGAACTGGCCTTACTGTTCACATCCATCGCGGTAATGGCTTTGTCATTTGCTGCACTGATTCACGGTGTGTAAATCAGAAGACAGTGACGTACTCAATTAAGAGTCGTCACTGGCGTTACTCGCAGAACTTCATCAATGGTTGTTAATCCCTGCGCAACCTTTTGGGCTCCGCTTAAACGCAGAGAATGCATACCGTTTCGAATGGCCGCCGCACGCATTTTATCTACATCAGTACGCTCCCCTAACTGCTCTCTCACCGCGCCTTCCAGGGGCATAATTTCATAAACACCTGCACGACCACGGTAACCTGTATTCCGACAGCTCAAACAGCCAACAGGTTTCATACCCATTGCAGGTGGTTCTGCAACCCAGGGTTTAGTGAGTTCTTTCCATCCCTGTTCATCCATTTTTACTGGTTGCTTACAGTCAGGGCATAATGTTCTCACCAAGCGCTGAGCCATAACACCTAACACTGTTGCCCGAATCAAATAATCAGGAACGCCTAATTCCAGTAATCGGGTAATAGCGGAAGGGGCATCGTTGGTGTGCAAGGTTGAAAGAACCAAGTGACCAGTCAGTGCGGCTTGAATCGCCATTTCTGCCGTTTCAAGATCACGGATCTCACCAACCATAATAATGTCCGGGTCTTGTCGTAACAGGGCACGAACACCACTGGCAAAGGTCAGATCGATGTTGTGATGAACCTGCATCTGATTAAACGCTGGCTCAACCATTTCAATCGGATCTTCGATAGTGCAGACATTTACTTTGGAGGTTGCCAGTTCTTTCAGGGTGGAATAAAGCGTGGTCGTTTTTCCCGATCCCGTTGGCCCGGTCACCAAAACAATACCATTAGGCCTGCCCACCATCTGGTGCCAGCGTTTGTCGTCTTCTTTCGAAAAGCCGAGATCCCGAAAACCTTTCAACAAAACATCTGGGTCGAAGATACGCATAACCATCTTCTCACCGAAAGCAGTGGGTAGCGTGGAAAGACGAAGTTCCACTTCATTGCCTTCCGTAGAACGTGTTTTTAACCGGCCATCCTGAGGCTTGCGTTTTTCCGCCACATTCATGCGGCCGAGTATTTTCAAGCGGCTGTTAACAGCCGCCAGAACCTGAGCCGGCATATCATAAACAGTATGGAGGACACCATCTATACGAAAACGGATATGGCCTTTGTCACGCCGGGGTTCAACGTGAATATCACTGGCTCGCTGATCAAAGGCGTATTGCAGTAACCAATCCACAATATTAATGATGTGCTGGTCATTGGCATCAGGAGTCTGGGCATCACCAAGCTGTAGCAGCTGCTCCAGGTTGCCGGTATTGATGGCATTAATACCACCTTCACGGCTGGCACCAGATATGGATTTGGCCAACTTATAAAACTCACCAGTGTAACGGCGAATTTCAGCGGGATTACTAACGACCCTCTTTATTTCTCGGCGGTTGATATGTTTGAGGTTATCTTCCCAGCCCTTGTGCCATGGCTGGGCGCTGGCCACGAGAATTTCATTCTCATTCACTTCTACAGCCAAAATCTGATGCCGCTCAGCATAAGCCAGAGACATGAGTGGAGTCACTGATGCCGCATCAATTTTTAGAGGGTCAATATGGTAATAAGGCTGGCTGGCACTATCTGCCAACCAGCGGGTGAGTGTATCCAAGTCCAGAATTTGGCCGACGTTCTTCTGGTTGGCCAACTCCAGTTCGGCCAGATATTCCAGAGGGTGGAGTTTGGCCTGACTGGCATTACGTCTGCGGGAAAGAATATCCTGGCTTTGATGACTACTAAGCCAACCATCCTGCATCAGGCCCTGAACTATCTGGGATAAATCAAGCAAATGGCTGCCAGACTCATGACTGCTGACTTTTGAGCCTCCGGCCACTTTATGGCTGGATTGCCTGCCCTGACCTGAATTTTTATGATTTTGTCTTTTTTCCACAGCCTGATTCCAATGGATACGGCGGATATTATTCACTGTTGGCGCTTTTTCTTGCGCCTTCTAGTCATTGTAGGAGCCTACCTTTCACCACCTGCCTCGGCAAGCCGATATCCTCGCTCAGCCTTGCTGATATTTTCTGGTTTAAGCTTCACCAGCTTCCCAAGCTCATCCGCCAAGGATTGGAGGGCCGATTCATCGCCCCCCTTCAGCTCAAGCTCTAGCTCAGAGATAGGCTGAGATTTGCCTCTGGCCTTAACTTCGCCACAATCCAGGGCCAGTTCAATAAGAGCGCTCTGCCACTGAAAATCAATCACTTTTCGCTCAAAGTCCGTAGTAAAAACTGGCTCCAGGCTAGCTATATCAATACCCTGAAGGGCCTCAGGCCAAACCTTGGCTAAACGTTCTCCATCCAGTTCATTGCCTTCTAACTGCCACTCCCATTCTCCACGTCGGCTTATTCCATTCACGCTTACGCCCTTGGTTTTCAGGGTCTGAATATACACCCCGTTTTTCTCCCGGATACGCAGAGCTACCCGGTGCTGGTTCAATCGCTCGTCAGGAGTATCAAAATAAGTATTCTTAAGATGGAGAGTGACAACAGGCTGATCCACCAGACAAGCGGCTTTCAGCACTTTTTGATGATCACAAGCTGCCAGGCTCAATTTCAGCTCAACTTCATGGCCCATAAACAAATAACTCTTAAAATTTAAAAATAACTACGCCACAGAATGTAGTGATTTATCAAGGAATTATCAGATCAATAACCACCAATCACATCCTTTTACACAATTTTTCGGCTCGCTGGGAAAACGCTTTCTATAATCTCGGTTCGATAACAACCACAGCTTTTGCCGATGACATCGAGATATCTGCTGTCCAGCGTATTTGGGCGTTCCCCCATTGGGCCAATAAAACAACATATAGCCAGTGCCCACGGAGCAGCTGCACTTCTGGAACCCTTCTTTCAAGCGGTCATGAAAGAGGACTGGCAGAAAGTTGAATCCTATCAAAAGCGCATTGTTGAATTTGAAGAAGACGCTGACGAAATCAAAAAACAGGTGCGCCTATCCCTGCCAAAAAGCCTGTTTCTTCCGGTTCCCAGAACTGACCTCCTGGATCTGGTAACGGTACAAGACAAAGTCGCAAACCGGGCCAAGGATATCGCCGGGATCGTATTAGGTCGGCAGATGGTTTTCCCAACCGGGCTGCAACCGGATTTCATGCTCTTTGTCAAACGCTCTGTAGAAGCCTCCGCTCAGGCATTACGCGCCATCAATGAACTGGACGACCTTCTGGAAACAGGATTTCGTGGCCGGGAAGCTGACATAGTTGAAACAATGATCGAAGAGCTGAACGCCCTGGAAGCCAGCACAGACAAGCTCCAAATTACAGTTCGTCGCCTGTTGTTTGCCCGGGAGAAAGAACTCCCCCCTATTGATGTGATGTTTCTCTACCAGGTAATTGAATGGGTTGGCGATTTGGCAGACAGAGCGTCCCGAGTGGGCGGATACCTGCACATGCTTCTGGCTCATTAAATAAACCTATTGGTTAGAAGCCATCTCAAAAATCACGTGGCTACTAGTGAATTGAAACCGTAATCGGGACTCTAAAGAAGAGTTCTGGAGATGCAGTTCTTAAGGTGTAGTTCTGATGTCGATCATCACGGAATATGGCGTAATCTTGCTAGGTCTGGCATGTTTCTTTGGGTTCTTCATGGCCTGGGGGGTAGGCGCTAATGATGTTGCTAATGCCATGGGAACATCGGTTGGCTCAAAAGCTCTAACAATAAAGCAGGCCATTGTCATTGCCATTGTTCTTGAATTTGCCGGGGCTTTTCTCGCCGGTGGCTCTGTTACGACCACAATTCGCAAAGGCATTATTGACCCGACAATGCCGGAGCTTCTGGCAAACCCGGAACTTCTTATATACGGCATGCTGGCCGCCCTTCTTGCGGCTGGAACATGGTTACTGATAGCAACGCACTATGGCTGGCCAGTCTCCACTACTCACTCCATTGTTGGAGCTATTGTGGGCTTTGCCGTTGCTGGAATTGGGCATGACGCAGTGAAATGGAGCAGCGTTATGTCTATTGTTGGCTGCTGGATTGTTTCACCGCTTTTTTCAGGGATGTTGTCTCTGCTTGTTTTTACATCAATCCAAAAACTAATCCTTAACACCCGAGACCCTTTTTACAGCGCGAAACGTTTTATTCCAATTTACACATTCCTGGTCGGCTTTATGATTGCCATGGTCACCCTGAAAAACGGGTTAAAGCATCTAGGGCTGGACCTGACAAATTTCGAAGTTGTTCTCTCATCCGCTCTTATTGGTTTTATTCTCACGGCCTTGGGTATGCTGGCTCTCACCCGAATCCACAAAGATAAAAAAGCTGACCGGGATTTCCATTACTCCAGTGTTGAAAGAATATTCGGCACGATGATGATTTTCACAGCATGCGCCATGGCTTTCGCACACGGTTCTAACGACGTCGCTAATGCTGTAGGGCCTTTGGCCGCTGTTGTTCACGTTGTTGAAAGCGGCGGAGATATAGCAGCGAAAACACCTATGCCCAGCTGGGTTTTAATGCTGGGAGGGGCAGGAATCATCTGTGGCCTAACGACCTATGGTTACAAAGTTATGGCCACCATTGGCAAGCACATCACAGAATTAACTCCAAGCCGGGGCTTTGCCGCTGAACTTTCTGCTGCCACGACAGTTGTTCTCTCTTCTGCAACCGGTCTGCCAGTTTCAACAACCCATATTCTTGTGGGATCGGTACTGGGAGTTGGACTGGCGAGAGGAATTGGAGCGTTGAATCTGCAGGTTATCAGCACAATCTTTTTATCCTGGCTGGTCACATTACCCGCAGGTGCTTTTTTAGCAATTGCATTCTTTTATCTGTTCCGGGTTATTTTTGGCTGAGTTCGTTAGAAGTCTTAGCAAAGGCAAACCTCGACGATTCTATAACCCTATAAACAATCAAGCCCGGAGAAATCCGGGCTTGATTTGTTCAACGATATTGTTAACGATTCATCGCCTTACTAATACAGTAAGACGCACCACCCCAGGTCACACCCAGACCCAATACCATCATAATAATTGCAGAAACAGTCATTACTGAGCCTCCATTGCCAAAGCAGAATCCGAAGAACGACGGGACAGCGCTACCGCAATAACAACCATCGCAGCCAATACTCCCCAACCACAAACCATAATGGCCATATCGCTGTAACCACCATAATTTTCAGTAGTTGCAGTTACCAGATTGGTTCCCACAATCGCAACCAGGAAGGCACTGCTCACAAAGCGAATACAAACATCCCACCAGCGCCCAATAGCAAAGTCAGAACGCTCATTAGTGTATTCACGGAAAGTAGCTGGTTTCAGAATCCAGCCAACAACCAGCAACTGAATCAAGCAGCTGCCCAGGATTGCAATATTGTTGATAAAGTAATCCACTACATCCAGCAGTAACAGACCACCATTGGTTGCAAACAACAGAGAAATAATTGCCCCTGCACTGCAAATAACTGTTGCTGTTTTTTTACGGCTCCAGCCAGTCTTATCCATAAAGGCAGAAGTAATCGCCTCCATAATGGAAATATGTGAGCTGACACCAGCTACAACCAGAGCACCGAAAAACAGAGGACCTAACAGCCATGGAGCCGGCAACAGGTTGATAGCTGTAGGGATAGTGATAAAGGCCAGACCAACGCCAGAGCTGACAACTTCATTCAGAGGCACACCCTGCTGAGCAGCCATGTAACCAAGAACCGCAAAGATCATCACACCAGCCAACATTGAGAAACCGCAGTTAATCAGCACCGTCATAAAGGCATTGTTGTTGATGTCAGATTTCTCTGGCAGGTAGCTGGAGTAGGCAATCATGATGGCAAAACCAACACTCAGGGTGAAGAAGATCTGGCCAAAGGCTGCGGACCAAACCTTGGGGTTAGTCAGCGCACTGAAATCAGGTTGGAACAACCAGTTCACACCATCAACCGCTCCTGGCAGCATCAACACCCGTAAAGTCAGGCCAACCACCATCAGGAACAGAATCGGTATCATGATTTTTCCGAATCGCTCAATACCGCCTTTTACACCAGTGACCAGTGCTGCATACGTAATACCCCAGGCCAGCATCAGAGGTAAAACAATATGCATCTGCAATGAACCTAAAGACAACGGCGAGTTATCTCCAAGCTTCAAATATTCAGAGAAGAAATAACTGTTGGCATCTTCTCCCCAACTCTGGGTAAAGGAAAAACCAAAATAAGAAATCGCCCAGCCAATAACTGCCACGTAATAAACAGCGATAACCGCAGCAATCAAAACCTGAAACCATCCCAGAATTTCAAGACGAGGCATCAATTTACCCAAAGTGCCAGGGGCAGCCTCGCGGTACTTATGACCCAGAGAAAAATCAAGAATCATGAAAGGAATACCTGCCGCCAGCATGGCGATCAGGTAAGGAACGAGAAAAGCACCACCACCATTCTCATAAGCCATATAGGGAAAACGCCAGATATTTCCCAAACCAATTGCGGAACCAACTGCCGCTAAAATAAAACCCGCACGTGAACCCCATTGTTCCCGTTTCATCGCAACTACTTCCTTATGCCTAAAGGCAACTACAAAGGCAAATAACTCATCCCGTCTGCAAAGGTGCAAGGTGCAAAGGTGCAAACGAGAAAACTTCAGGCCGCGATGTCGTGATAACGAGCGCTTACCTTCCAACAGGGGTGGCGTCAGAAGCCTAAGACGGCAGTTCTATCGGATAGATTGAACCAACATGGTGCATACTCCAAAAAAACATGAATAAAAACAATACCTAAAAGAACCTATTAGCATAAAAAATATGTTTTTTTTTCAACTCTTGCTCAGAGGTTATTCCTTCTTTTCCCGCCATTTCCAGAGCCTACTGCCTTTCACCCACGGCTAATCCAGTCATCCTCTTGACTCGCTCCCATTTCCTTCTGGTCGATAACCCAGAAGTAATGGGGGTGATTATGTCTGGTATCAAAAATTACATGCAAGGTCTGAGTTATCTGATCGTTATTTTGGCTACGGTTGAAATAACCACAGCAACAGCCATGGATAACCGTCAGGATGATCTGATGAGGGAGCTGGAGCGCCAGAATATGCAGATGCGCCAGCAACATCTGACTAACCAGTTCGACAAATTTGCAGGCTGGTTTTCCCCACAGGAAATAAACCAGATGGACACCAGCCAATCAGGTCTCTCTCTGGACAAGCTCCATTCCCGGCAAACTGTTGCTATCCATGATTTTTTATCTTCTGCTCTCAGCCCACTTGGATACTTGCGGCTCAGCAGCTTGATCAGATTGCAAAAAGTTCAGGAGGAAATGGAAGGTTCAGGCACATCAATGCCCAGCAGGCTCATGCTGCAACACGACGAAAACAACAGGATGCTGGTGATCCAAGGACCGACACTCTCTCTCGAAATGATGGGCATGGACGATAACTGGCAGGTTAACAGCCTGACCATGGCTCAATGGCCAAGCCAGATTCCACCGGCCCCACTGCCAGATCTAAGCTCTCCGGATATCCATTACCCTTATATACGCTGGCACGAATCCACAGGAGAGAACATTCTTGGGCAAACAGTGCCGCTGGTTATTCAGGTTTTGAACGCTCTACCTGATATGGCACGCAAAAATTCCTGCGCTGGAGAAGCCTCAACAGAAGCTCAGTGCACTATCACTGACACGCAAACACTCGATATGGAAACCATGGTTTCTGTCGTAAACATTAATGCTAAAGGGCGTTATCTGCTGCAGAGGCTGATGATGGTTTTGAAGAGTCATCTCAATGACCCTGTCAGTCAGAGCAAGAACCTGATGTTCTCCTGGGCGGGAGATCTACCCTCTACAAAAGAACAGAGCCCCCAGAGCTTGCTGCTCAACCTCAGCGATGAGATGGGTCTATGGCAGGTTTTGATTACCGGGAACAAACCTGCCAAAGGATTTAATGATTTGCCTGCAAACGGTATTTTCATCGCATTCAGCAACAATGGTGCAAATTCTCTTTCTCGTTGGCAAAACATAGGAGCACCAATGCCGATGTCCCAGCCAGCCAGCCAGTCGGCCAAAGGTATGATGCCTGCGCCAATGATGAAAGAAATGGTTCAGGGGCGACCAGAGCAACCGATGCAGGAACTCGCTCTTGCCGGTGGTATACAGGATATGATGGATGAGGGGCAGCCAACATGGTTGAAGAAGCCAGTCTTTCTTAATGGTATGGCGCTGTCTCTGGGTTATATGGGGAATGCTGTTACTACACGAGCACCTCTGGAGCCGGTGGTTGAAGTGAAAAGAGATGGGCGCCCCCACAGAAATATCCGGGTCACATTATCGATAACCTTGCCTGACTCAGAGGAGCCTTGGCTGAAAGAATTTCCACTCAATTTTGATAACCGTACTGAAGACTACCGCTCTTCTATCCGCCTGCCAGCTTCTATGTCTGGAAAAGAAATCACCCTCTCGTTCAGTGCCCACGAGCCCGGTACTCGCTATGAAGGAATTTATGAGTACAAAATACTGGTGAATGGGAAAAGAAACTCTCGCTCCTTATAAATTTGCACCAACGTACTTAATTAGGCATCTTGTAGCTTCTGAATGATTTTTCTGCACGCTGTTTCAGATGGTGGCACAACCAGCTGATTCGCATTCCAGCTCATCCCACCGCTTTGAATTAAAAAATAAAAACAAAAAGGAATTGCCATGTATCGTGCGACTCTCTGGGTCAGCACAGCCATTTTACTTGTTGGCTGCAAGCTGCCCGGTGACTTTCCTGAACAGGAAGCTCTCTGTTATTTCGATAGTCAGCGTGAACAATTGCGTACTGCATCTGCTGCCAGCACCCCTACACCCATTGTCCAAACAGTAGAAGTGAATGGTGTTATTTATAACCTGATGGCAGGGCAAACACCGTCACTGGCTCCAGGAGATACTGTGACACTGCGGGGCTCTGGGTTGGGAGCGGGGCCAGATATCGACTTCTCCAAACTTATGATTGGGAAAAGCCGGGTACTGGAAACAGATCTGAAGATGTATGAACAGAAACTGGCTATCAGTGACGAAGTGAATTACGAAACCGCAAAGGTTGTGGATAACTGGGACAAAGACATTCTCTCTTGGCAGGATCACGAAGTCAGCTTTACCGTTCCAGTTCATGTCGCGAATGGTGAAACAGAACTGACCCTGCAAATTCAAAAACGAGATGGCTACAACGAATCCTACATTCGCCCGGGTGAATCCCATAATGTTATAGATGCCATCACTCGCCGTATTATCGGCGACGATGTTGAACACAATTGCGATGTTGTATCGAAACTCTCGGAGACCCCCTACGGAACAAGCTTTACTGTTCAGGTCAATAACCCTGGTTTTGATGAACTGGTGCGTAAAGGACGTGAGGTCTTTTGGTCCTACGATTACAACCTTGGTCTGGCACATCAGTTTCGAGATTTGAGCTGGGATGCTATTTTCCAGTACCGCGCTATTGACCCAATCAAAGGTGGTACGGCTTACGATCTTGAAAACCTGTTCGGAGCTTACCCTACAAACTCAGGGGAAGTGCCAGAAGAAGCGATCAAGCCGGTTTACTTTGATCGTTACCCTATGCCAACGCCTATTCCCGGTTTACTCGGAACAGGTCCTCAGCAATTCGGCGGTGAAACCAGAAATACAGGATGGGCCGGTTATCGCTATGCAGAAGCCGTTGACCCATTTGATGGCCCCGGTTCCTGGGCTGGTTTCAACTGTGCATCCTGCCACGGCAACAGAATCACCTGGGAAACAGCCCCTGGGCAAACTGTCACGAAAGTGGTTCCCGGTTTACCTAACCCCAAATGGTCTATGAAATGGGCCGTGATGCAACATAAGGAAGGTTTAACCACTCACTCCTTCGAAGGTATCTACGCCGAAGAGAACGGCCCAGCGTGGATGCCTGGAGCAAAAAAGGTCGCCAAAGACTTACTCACATACCACATGCCTCAGGGCGCTGGCGAACATAATCTGATCCGTCTTGTTGGTGAAGGCTCAGAGACAGACAATGATTATCAGTTTTCACCTATCGCCATACCTAATGTCAGCTATTACACCGGAATTAGACGTTCACTGTCTCACACTGAAAGCTATGTAGGCTTCGAAGGTTCCTACATTCATTCAGAAGAACCAGACGGCGCTATGGGGTCCATGTATGCTCCTGAGCTGAAAGCATTGACAGCTTATATGACCACACTGGATCAGTATGACGATGATCTGCGTAATGTTGGCCTCTACCGCTGGTTAAACCATAAAGGCTTAATGCCTGAAGGGGCGCCAGCGTCAGAAGGTGGTTTTGTGCAAACTGGCTGGCAAAATATACCACCAGTTAGCGCCGCAGTGACCCGTGGAAAGCAGACTTACGACAAAGCCTGTGGAAGCTGTCATAACGACAAGGTTGGCCTGCATACCAACGAACAGATGTTGCCACTGGCGGAAGTTGGCCGATTTTTCGCCCCAACGATTTATCAGAAAAATCAGCAATCTATTCGCGTAACCTTCCTCAGAGATATTTACTGGACACAACAACGCGGCCTGCTTTCCGATGGGCATGTTCGAAACATTGAAGATCTGGTGAATCCTCAGAGATGCCAAGAAGGTTCCCCTCTATACAATCGTTATTACACACTGCATCCCGCCATTAACGATGCGAAAAAAACCTTTCCAGATGAAATTGATCCTTATCCCTCGATTAACCGGAAGGGGGATGTTTTCCGTATTCCTGTACCTGTCATAGAGAAAAAGGATGATATAAACCAGCAACGCAAACGTTTCATTAAACGTCACCGCTATTTTGTACGCCCTGACTTCGATGATCAGAACTTCTACTGGGACTTCCAAAAGATGCGTAGAGAGTGGGGGCAGGATGAAATGGGCGCACCAGCACCCGTAGGGCTGCCTGCAACACCACACCCTTGGTGTGCAGAAAGCACAGAGGAGATCGATGACCTGGTGACCTACTTGCTGACACTGTAAACAACAACGAGAAGAGGCCTTCCTGCTGGAGCCTCTTTTTACGTTATATCCAAGGGTGTTCACAGTTAAACATACGACTCAGTGGAACTAAAAACCACCAGTCATCAGGAATAGACTATCCCCCTCTACATAGTCGTCTGCATAATTCGCCACAATTGATTCCCCATTGATCACTTTTCATCCCAAAGAGTGCCAGAAAAATTCGGTTCAATAGCTCCAGATTATTTATCCGGGGAAGGAACCGAAACCGACATGCCATCCACAACTCTCAAAGCACAACAAACCGATTCACTGTCATTCTTCGCAATAACACTGGCTCTTCTGTTGGGACTTCAGGTCATCAACCTCGAGGCCGACGCCAATACCGAGCAATACACAACAATAGCTGAAGTTGAAGCTGGCCAACTGCTTTACAAAACCGGCGATTATGGCCAGTACCAACAAGCTGTTCTGAAGGAGAGTAAAGCCGACATTGCCATCAGCGGTATGGTTGCTCAGGTAAAGCTCACCCAAACATTCACCAATACGACCAATAGCTGGCAGGAGGGAGTTTATGTATTCCCTCTACCGGATGATGCTGCGGTTTACCAAATGCGCCTGACTATTGGTGAGAGAGTTGTCGAAGGTCAGATCAAAGAAAAACAGCAGGCCAAGAAAATCTATCAACAAGCTGTTAACAGTGGCAAACGAGCGGCACTGGTAGAGCAGGAGCGGCCAAATATGTTCACCACCAGTGTCGCAAACATTGCTCCCAAGGACACAATATCTGTCACCCTCAGCTATCAGCAAACAATTCAATATGACCATGAAAGGTTTAGTTTGCGCTTCCCAATGACCATTACTCCTCGCTACATCCCCGGTCAACCGATAGCACCAACAGCCGCCGAAGAAATCGTTATTGATGCGGGCTCTGGCTGGGGAGTTCCCACCCATCAGGTACCAGACGCTGATCGTATTACTCCAAGAGTTCTGCCTCCTAACTTTTCGCCAGAACATATACAAAACCCTATGCGCCTTAACGTCACGCTGGACGCTGGCATGACTTTGGCCAGTATTGCCAGCCCTTCTCATGCTTTACAAACCACACGAAACAACAGTGTTTACCAGATAGCACCATCCAACACTGTTGTGCCAATGGATAAAGATTTTATTTTAAGCTGGCGACCCGCACCGGAAGCCACACCTAAAGCCGCTTTATTTGCCGAGAAAACACTGACTCCCTCTAATCAACTTTTGGAAAATGAACAGCACGTGCTCTTAATGCTAATGCCTCCGCAGGGTTCTTTAAAAACGCAACGCGTAGCCAGAGAGATGATTTTTGTTATTGATACTTCAGGCTCCATGGGCGGCACTTCCATTCGTCAGGCAAAGCAAGCATTGGCAACCACAATCAATCGTCTTGCTCCCCAGGATCGGTTCAACATTGTCGAATTCAATTCCGACTTCCGTGTACTTTATCCACAACCTGTCGCGGCTGACCGTAAAAATATCCGCCAGGCTCTTTCATACATTCGCTCTCTGAAAGCGAGCGGCGGCACTGAGATGGCTCCAGCCCTGCAGGCGGCTCTCGCCGAACAAGACGAAACACCCAAAGGATATATCCGACAGGTTGTGTTTATGACCGATGGTTCCGTGGGCAACGAAGAAGCATTATTCCAGCAGATCCAGCGACAACTGGGCAACAGTCGCCTATTTACGGTGGGCATCGGCTCTGCACCCAATAGCTGGTTTATGCGAAAAGCTGCGGAAATCGGTCGAGGAACGCATACATGGATAGGCAGCACCAATGAAGTCGCAAAGAAAATGTCCGCTTTATTCCAGAAGCTGGAATCGCCTCTGGCAACGGATATCACTCTGCATTGGCCTGAAGGGTTGCAAGTAGACATGTTACCTGCGCGTGTTCCTGACCTTTATGCCGGTGAGCCCGTTATTGTCAGCGCTCGTATTCGAGGACAGGCTATAGAAAAAGAACTCACAATAACGGGAAGAAACGGGTCGCATAGATGGAACAAACAGTTATCACTACAAAATGCAGCCCAAAGCGAAGGTATCAGCAGGCTTTGGGCCAGGACTAAAATTGAAAATCTGGAAGATGGGAAAACCCGTGGTGAAGACTCGGAGCAAGTGCGTAACAAGGTTCTTCCCTTGGCGCTTAAAAACCAACTTGTTACCGCCTACACAAGCTTTGTTGCTATTGATCAAACACCAGCACGCACGACAGAGGCATTGCAAAAGAAAAACGTAATTCCTAACACCACTCCTGCAGGTCAATCACCTCAGTTGCAGGCGATGAAAAGCCATGCATGGCCACAAACGGCCAATGGCACGGGTTTCAATTTGATAGCAGGACTACTGGCTCTTCTGGCTGCATTAATACTCAGATACCACTCCCGTCGCAAGCGGGTTTTACAAGCCTGATGGATAGATTCAGCAACCCAATCACACACATAACAGCAAGAAAGCTGCTCTCAACTCTGCTTATCATTGCCATGTTGGCAACGGCCACATGGCAATTGGGGCGTGCAGGATATATTCACGTGAAGGCACAACTGGCTCAGTATCTTATTGCCGCTGCATGGGAGCAGTCCCTTGAACAACCAGAAACAATTTTTCCTCCCTGGCAATGGGCGGATACATGGCCTGTGGCCAGGATAATCGTTCCCCGGTTGGATATTGATCAGTATGTTCTCGCCAATGCCAGCGGGCAGGCTCTAGCCTTCGGGCCGGGTATGTTATCCCGTACTTCCACGACCGAAACCAAAATAGTAAGTGGCCACAGAGACACTCACTTTCGGTTCCTCAAAGATATTCAGCTGGATGATCAACTCCACCTGCAAGATACAAGTGGCGTGTGGCAAAGATTTCGGGTAAGCCATATCCAGATAATGGATACCACTCAACAGTCATTACGAGTGGGCAACACAGAAGGGCTGGTCTTGATTACCTGTTACCCATTCAGCGCACTACAAGCCGGTGGACCACTACGTTACACTGTAAGCCTTCGCAGAATTCAACCATTACTCACGGACTCAACTTAATAGTAGTTTTTTTACGTATTTTGTTGAAAGCCTATCCAGCTTATTGTTTGTGTATTAAATAAACAAATAGCAGTTGGCCGCTACCGTTAGCTTGACGAGACGGCTGTAATCTCCCCCAGATAAGACATGCCTATGACTTCAAACGCTTTAGATATCGGAGCACGCTCTCCTTATGCCATGGCCGAGTTGGGCGAACAGGTTGCCTTGAGCAAGGCAGGCAAAGCTCCTGCCAAAACCTTTGCTCTGGCAATTATGGCTGGCATTATGATTGCCCTTGCCGGCGTGTTCTACACCACAGTGTCGGCCGGTTCTTCTGCTCTCCCTTATGGTCTGGCCAAGTTTATTGGTGGTATTTCTTTCAGCATGGGCCTGATGGCTGTTGTTCTGTGCGGCGCCGACCTGTTTACCAGCAGCACCCTGATTACTATTCCTGTAGCAACCCGTAAAGTTCGCGTAGCAACCATGTTGAAAAACTGGGGCATTGTTTATGCTGGCAACCTGGTTGGCTCTCTGCTGATGGTCGCTATGATTGTTTACACTGACCAGTGGCATGGTGGTCACGGATCCATCGGCTCTTCCGCACTCTACATTGCCAATGCGAAAATGGGGCACTCCTTTGGTCAGGCACTGGTTCTGGGTATTCTCTGTAATCTGATGGTGTGTTTGGCAGTCTGGATGAGCTACAGTGCCCGCACGGCCAGTGGTAAGATGATGGCCATGGTTTTGCCTGTTGCCATGTTTATTGCTGCTGGTTTTGAACACTCTATCGCCAATATGTACCTGCTACCTGTTGGTCTGGCGATCAAAGCTATTGCCGCCCCTGAATTCTGGGGTGAAATTGGCAAAACCGCTTCCAGTTTCTCTAATATCACGTTTGATAACATGATCTGGAAAAACCTTGTGCCGGTCACTATTGGCAACATTATTGGTGGCGGTATTATGATTGGCCTGTTCAACTGGGGCGTATTCCTCAAGAAAGACTAACTCTTTCCCTGCCAGAGCAGGTTTCAACGCCTGCTCTAGCACCCTTCTTCTACCAAGCTGCCTCCCTCTCCCCATTATCTCTATATTGCACTGAAGCGACACATGCTGGCAGGGATAGCCAATGTTCCATTCAGTAGGAAGTTTACTGTAGCCAAAAAGCTGACACTTTCTCTGATTTTATCTATCTCCGTATACACTTTTTTTAAAGGGAGATTTATTAAGGGAATAATCATGTTCAGAGCCGCAGATCAGCAACCGACAACCTTTATCCACAATCTTAGTCAGCTAGAACTTGCCAATGGTTCCAAGGGGCGTATTAAGATAGGAGCAGACTCTAAAGGACGGGCTGTAGTCAAAGTTACTTCTAATTGGTCTCTTGTACTCTGGTTGAAAAATACTTGGGGCAACAGTAAGGCAAAACAGACGCTCCACGACCAGGCACTGACGACCCTTCGATCAACAGAAATATCTTCTATCCGAATAAAGGAACGTCTGGTAACTGATATTCGTTCTGGCGTCTTTCCTTTTATGAGCAAAAGTGAAAGAAGAACAATAAATCAAACATTTGGCAGTAAAGAAACAGTTGCAAAGGAGCAGGTGAACCAGCACCTGCTTTTAGAGCCAACCAAAGCTCTGGATACAGCCAGGCAAGAGCTCGAAAGACTGAAAGCCAAACTACCTTCTGTCAGCATCGCAGATACAACAGTCTTTATGCGCGCAACTCATAGCGGTGCTCTTCAAGACCCCGATTCTGCTGCAGAATTTGAAGCGTTCCACACTACTCTTGAACAGCACTTTGAAAGTACTTCGCAAAAACGCCTGTATGACCAGACTTCCCTCAACATAACTGCCGAACTGCTTGAAGACTTTGAAACACATGCTCCCCAAAAGTTTCAGGAAATACGAACAGGATTCGCAAAACGACCTGACAATTATCCAGCTGTAAAAACCTATGTTAATGATTTAGAGAGAAGAGCTGATCTACCTCATTCTGCAACAGGTGACAGACCAGACCACTTCACAGTTCAAGACCTCCATGCACTAGAGATGTTGGCTTCAGGTTCCCGAACAGGCGTTAAGGTGAAAGAGTCTTTGGAGCAATCCCTGCATTCACCTGCCACCGAAGCTGTATTTAATTCCGCACAAGAGAAATTACGTAATTTCGACACCCACCAATTGAAAGGCAGTATTGATCAGGCACAAAAGCTGTGGTTAAAGATGGCAAAGCCTAGATTACCACGGCTCGCAAAACGTGTTTTAAGGAACCGGAGAAACCGAATACTTGCACAGCTCAAACCTCAACTGGCTATTGCGGCAGAAGCGCGAGCTAAACTGCATACAATCAATTCCACTGTCGGCCGGAAGTGGGCTCCTGATGTACTGAGAAACCCAGCGCTTTGTGGTCCAGTTCTTAGCAAAACCTATCAACAGCTTGAAGAGGTTGAAAAACTTGCCGGGCAAGTTATGTACGATGCACAACTTCAATTCATGCACGACTCTCACAATAGTAAACCGAACCATCCTCAGGTTGTTATCGAAGGAGGAGGGCCAGTAGGTTTGATTTCGGCTATGCGCCAGTATGAGAAAGGTGCAAAGGTTGTTGTTCTTGAAAAACGGGATACTCTTTACAATCGCCCTCAGGTTGTTCGCCTGGATAACCAGTGGGGCAAGGATCTTCGTCATCATTTGGGCGAACAGTTCGATGAACTCGTTGCTCCCGAGTCTGGAAAAGCCAAAATCCAGCCAGATGGTTCTATCTATATAGTGACCAAAGCCCTTGAAGATGTCCTGCACACACGTCTATCTGAGCTGACTGCCTCTGACCCACACAAGCCACCTCATATCCAGAGACTGGCAGCCCACGCACTCACCAGTGTTGAGCCACCGAATCAACTTGGCGGAAAATACAGAGTCATAGCGCAATATGAAAGCAAGTATGATCCAGGGGCTGAAAAAAATCCCAAACAGCAAGTGCGGGAAGTGTTCGAAACCGACCTGTTGATTTGTGCCGGCGGTAAAGAAAGTCCAACCAGAAGCAAGTTCCTGAATCACTGCCCAGTCACTCAGCCCAAACAGTATGGTGTTGCATCATGGGAAAGCCCTAAAATACAAAACCAAGGGTTAGACACCTTCCCAGCCTTCCAGGATGTGCTGGCAACTGATACAGAATTTCAGAACAACTATCGCACTCAGCTTCATGAAACTCTGCATCCGTTCAACGGCCATGTAGGTATCGCTTTATCAAATGCTGCTCGAAAAGATCTCGTTCGCACACTGGGTTTAACTGAAGATGACCTTTCTCCCTTATTAAATACTGTTGAAGGCGATGACAGAACTCTTTTGATAGAGATTATCAACGACCTGAGAGATGGACGCATGAACAGTGATGCACTTACTCTGGATGACATGCTCCCATTAATAAATGACAACGTTTGCCAGCTGCGTACATTTGAGAACCGTAACCTGGTTTATCTTGGCATGGAGATTCCCGATCTTGCTCACCAATGGATGGAAACTGTTGGATCAAACCTTGACCCAGTAGAGAGAAAAGAAATCCAGAACACTGTACGACAGCTGTGGTTTCAGGCCTCGGCTGAAAAGCAAGGCGTTGCCCAAAAACTTGGCGTAAATCTCGGAATGATGAACAGCCAGTTTGCTACCACTTTCCCAGTCGCACAGGACAAACCTCTGGACCACTTCACTGTTATTGAAGGACAACACGGAGGCGCTTCACTGACTATTGCAGCTTCCGGGGATGCCGCCACAAGCCCACATTTCATGACTTATAGCGGCCTGACAAGCGGGCGGGAAACCATTGATGCACTCTGTTCATTCACAGATCAAGTTGCCAGTGGCACGAGTTCACGTGCAGACGTGGATCGCAAGTTGACGGAAGACTACGAGCAGACATCTGAATTTGTTCTCTACAAGGGAAGTAACTTCCTGACGGCAAGAGATCCAGGTGCTGTAAAAGAATCTCTAAAAGAAAATGCCAGAAAAGAGATGGCAGCGCTCGGGGCCACAACGAGTACCGGTTTTAGCGTGACTAAAGACCACGGCGACTCCTACCTGCTAAATAAAGGCACTGATACATTTTCCTTAGTCATCGACGAAAATGGCCGAATTCAAGCAGAAAAGTACAGTACCTTTACATCGGGTGCGGAGAAACTGGGAAAGTTTTCCACATTTAAGCACTTTGAACTGCAATGCCTTAGTTAAAGCTCTTTGAGGCAGCTTCAGGCAGAGAATGTATGAAGCTGCTGAACCGCTTTCGCCCAAGAGCCACCCATGGCTTCAGGCATGACACGTGCAGATTCATCAATAGTTTCGCGAATCTTGCGGTCTTCTTCACGGGAAGGTTTATTCAGCACATAGCCAACAACCTTACTGCTGTCACCGGGATGCCCGATGCCAATACGCAAACGGTGGAAGTTTTTGTTATTACCAAGACTGCTGATAATATCCCGCAATCCATTATGACCACCATGACCACCGCCCTGCTTTAAACGGGCAGTTCCAACCGGAATATCCAGCTCATCATGGGCAACAAGAATCTGTTCAGGTGAGATGCGGTAAAAGTTTGCCATAGCAGCAACCGCCTGACCACTTCGATTCATAAACGTGGTCGGAAAGAGCAGACGGACATCCCTGCCTTGGAGAGATATCCGTGCTGTCAGCCCGTGAAATTTCTTCTCGGGCTGAAGAGTGACACCGGCAGAGCGGGCCAACTCTTCAATAAACCAGACGCCGGCATTGTGGCGTGTATCGTCGTATTCGCGACCGGGGTTACCCAGGCCAACAATCAATTCTATGGAAGCATCAGCTGCCTTAGCCACGAGTATCCTGCCTCAATGCCACTAGTTTGGTTTATAAATCGACTAACTTATTCTTCGCCTTCAGCTTCTTCGCCTTCAGCTTCTTCATCAGTACCGCGAGGAGCGTTGATGCTTACTACTGGCAGATCGTGAGCTTCACCGTGAGCCAGCTGAGTCAGAGTTACGCCAGTAGGTACAGACAGGTTGGACAGGTGCAGGGAAGCGCCCATCTCAACATCAGCCATATCGACTTCGATAAACTCAGGCAGGTCAGCAGGCAGGCAGCGTACTTCTACTTCCTGCAGGTTGTGGGACACAGCACCACCGGCTTTAACGCCAACAGAAGTTTCTTCGTTGACGAAGTGCAGAGGTACGGAAGTAGTGACTTCGTGAGCAGCATCAACACGCAGGAAGTCCATGTGCATAGCATCGCCACGAGCAGGGTGACGCTGAATGTCCTTCAGCAGAGCTTGCTGGCTCTTACCATCTACAGACAGAGTCACGATGGAAGAGTAAAAAGCTTCGGATTCCAGAGCTTTACGTACAGCCTTACCTTCCAGGGTAACCTGTGCAGGAGTAGCTTCACCACCGTAGATGATGGCTGGAATCAGATCAGCGTGGCGCAGGCGGCGGCTCGCACCTTTCCCTACGTCCTTACGCGCTACAGCGTTCAGAGTAAATTCGGACATGATAGTCTCCAATTGGATTTAAGCATGGGCAGAACCGCGACCAGATCCACCCGAAAAACAAGCGGCGTATGATAACGGCTCGAAGCATGTTTGCCAAACGATCCTGAGGAATTATTACCCTGATTTTCATTGGTTCTCTGTAACACTTTGCTGCACAGGCTAAGGTTTCTCCCTTAATACCTTACGCTGTTACAGTTCCCACACTCTCCAGTGCCTGGAAAACTGCCTCCGGTAGCTTCGCTCTTTTACCCTGGCCGTAGTTGAAACAACTATTTTCCCATGCCCTTCAGCCACAACCCGGTTCATTTTTTCACTGACTACCGTGTACTTTTGAACAAAGCAGTCCTCAGTCAAGTCTTCCATCTGAATGACAATTCCATCAACAGGAAAGCTTGCACCCACAAAAAGCCCGGCTCACTGGCCGGGCTTTCAGAATCAGGTATCAGTGTTCGAATTAACGGAACATGGCGCTGATAGATTCAGCATTGCTGATACGACGTACAGACTCTGCAATCAGAGGAGACATATCCAGAGCGCGAATCTTATCAATCGCCTGAGCCGCAGGACTCAGAGGAATCGTATTGGTGACAACCAGTTCATCCAGCTCGGCGTTAGTTATATTTTCCAGTGCACGACCAGACAGAACCGGATGGCTGGCATAAGCAACAACCTTGATAGCCCCTTTGGCCTTCAGGGCTTTCGCTGCCATGCACAGGGTTCCGGCGGTATCGACCATATCATCAACCAGGATACAGGTACGGCCATTCACATCACCGATGATGTTCATAACTTCCGCACGATTCGCTTCAGGGCGACGTTTGTCGATAATGGCCAGATCTGTGTTCAGATGCTTGGCGAAGGCTCGGGCACGAACAACACCACCGTGATCTGGAGAAACAACCATGATGTTCTCAAAACCACGACGCTCAATATCGTCCAATAGAACAGGGGAGCCGTAGATGTTATCCACAGGAATATCAAAGAAGCCCTGAATCTGGTCAGCGTGCAGATCGACAGTCAGAACACGGTCAACACCAACGCTGGCGATCATATCGGCAACCACCTTGGCACTGATAGGTACACGGGAAGAGCGTGGACGGCGATCCTGACGGGCATAACCGAAATAAGGCATAACGGCTGTAACACGCTGGGCAGAAGAGCGACGCATAGCGTCTGCCATGACCAGCAGTTCCATCAGGTTATCGTTAGTCGGGGAGCAGGTAGACTGAATAATGAAAACATCTTTACCACGAACGTTTTCCTGAATCTCTACAGCGATTTCACCATCGCTAAAACGGCCGACCGAGGCCTTGCCGAGAGGAATATGCAGATGATCCACAACTTTCTGGACAAGTTCCGGATTAGAATTCCCGGCGAATACCATCATTTTGGACACAACAAATACCTTGGATCATTGCATGGGTGAAATAGGCCAAGCTCCGGGAGTATTGCTTACATGACGGTATGATACAGATAAGTATGGCTGGGGTGGCAGGATTCGAACCTGCGCATGACGGGATCAAAACCCGTTGCCTTACCGCTTGGCGACACCCCATCTATCTTTCACAAAGTAGCGTCTTTACTATTATTATTTCACACCCGAATGCTGGAAGATTACACCGACACCCGAGACAACTGCAACCTGCTCTGGCATCTGCACAGCAACCTGCAATTCCAGGAAGACGATCTTGCAGCGATTCGGAAGAGTCCGTCTCCCGAGGCGGCGCTACTCTACTGTTCACGTCCTCTTCTGTCAAATCCAAAAGACCGTAACATCCCCCTGAGCATAACAAAATCTAGCTGTTCAAAGACCATTCACGGATAGAAAAAATCACCCTGACACCGTCCCGCTCTGCTTTGATCTTTTCAGGCAACCGAACGCCCTTCACATTGCGATAACTGCCATAAACCACTCGCCAACCATTCTGTTGCAACTCAGCAAGATAGCCTTGGGCATTCAGAACCCGCACATAGCCCTCTCCGGGAGCAGGAATTCCCCTTAGCCAGTAGTCCAGTGAAGAGAAAGGTAGAATCCATCCGGTCTGTCGATAAAGAAGCTCTTCTGCAGATGTTGCCGTTACCGGATCCTGTCCCGGCACATCGAGAGTAATTTTCCGGGAGCTACCAACTTCCCCCTGCCCCTCAAGTCGGGCAAGTGTCTGCCCAAGAGGACCAGACATATAAATTGAAAAAGCCGCGGGGGAACGATCCCAACGAATAGTCACAGCCCCCGACTGTTCCTTGGTAACAACTCCTGCTCGACCACGAACTTCCCACCGGGTTATGGCTTTGGCTCTTGCATGGTTACTCTGCCAGGCTTGCTGTAATGCCTCATCAGAGAGAACCACCTCAGATTTTGTTGAAGGGCCGCCTGCACAGCCAGAGAGAAACAGTACAAACAAACACACTACCAGCGTGCTGACACGGTCTGCAGGAAACAGGGATAGACATTCTTTACTCATAATCTTAATCACTAAAGAAGCGTGCTACTCCTTCTCGGCTGCTTTCAAACGCTCAATAGTGGATTTGAGAACTTCACTGTCTGGCTGGCGCTCAACAGCTGCATCCCATACTTTCATCGCTTCCTCGCGATCTCCACTAACCCACAACACTTCACCTAAATGTGCTGCAACTTCTGCATCATCAAACAATTCGTAAGCCTTGCGGAGATAGCGAAGAGACTCTTTGTAATTGCCCAGTCGATACTCAACCCATCCCATACTGTCGATAATGGCAGGGTCTTCCGGCTTCAGTTCATAGGCTCGGGAAACAAGCTTTCTCGCTTCCTGAATCCGATCTGTTCTGTCCGCAAGCGTATAACCCAGCGCATTCAGCGCCGCGGCATTATCCGGATCTTTTTTAAGGATACGGTTCAGTTCAACTTCCAGACGGGCAAGATCATCCAGCTTTTCTGCCAGCATTGCTCGAGAGTAAAGCAGGTTCACATTATCAGGAAACTCTTCCAGAGCTTTGTCGTAAACCTTGGCAGCTTCATCATAGCCACGCTGTTCCAGCAACACCTCACCCTCCATCATATAAAACTGAGGCGCGTAATCGGGATACTGCTCACGAGCATTCTGTAGATCATGTTGAGCCATTTCCCACTGATCGTGGTCGGATAACATACGCACCAACGAGGCATAGGCGGGAATAAATTGTTTTCCGGATTTCACCTTCAAGTAGCTTTTACGCCCTTCCCGCCAGTCTTCCATCTGTTCAGCCAATCGACCCAGATAATAGTTAGCAACATTACCGCGACCAGGGATTTTACTTAACCGATGAAAATACAGGCCAGCCTCTCCCGGCATTCCGTTTTCCATTGCTACCAGCGCAACGGACAGCAAAAGTTCAGGGTTTCTGGGTTGCTGTTCCACCAGTATTTCGAACTGTCTCTGAGCCCCGGTCAGATCTCCCTGCTTTACCAGCTGGCGACCATAGAGAAGCCGTAATCGAGGCGCTTCGGGGAATTTCTTAACGGCAACAGACAGCATGGCAACAGCTTCATCCAGCCGGTCCAGCTCTGCCAACAGACGCCCTTTCAAAAGCAGTGACGGCGGTTCTTCACCATGTTCACGGATGGTCTTGTTTATCTGAGCCAGAGCCTGATTCAGTTTCCCTAGCTGGTGCAATAGCATAGCTCGCCCGATTTCCAGCGTTTGCTCGCTCGGGTATTGCTTCAGCAGGCGGTCATATTCTCCAAGAAGCTGATCTCTAACCTCATCAGTGGCTCCACCAGCCTGAATGGCAAGAAACATAAATGGTGCTTCAAGGCCTGCAGTCTGAACTTTCTCCAACTGCCCGAGGGCAAGAATCAGTTTGCCTTCCCAAATCTGCTCAACCGCCTGCGCCCGAATAGCAGCGGGGTTTTCCGGATCAATTCTGACCCAGAGCTGGGAGGCATCCCGTGCTGCCTGTCTGGCATTAAGGAAAGTTGCAACCTGATAGGCACGTTCGGCCAACCCCGGATCTTCTGTTTTGTGGGCTTGCTGCAGATAATTACCAAGGGTCAGGTCATAACGCTGCTCATAAGCTGCCATTTCGGCAACCAGCAGATCATAAAAAGTGTCAGGTTCAAAAGACGCAGGAGGAAGTTCTGCCTTCTCTACTCTATGCTCAACGGCCTTCGGAGATTTTTCAGGCTGACTACCTGATAATCCTTGCAGGCTATTCGGAATATTCATGCCTGCGCAACCAGCGAGTAACACCGTGGCAGCCACACCCATCAACTGGAGAAGCTTACGGCTCAAAAGGTTACGACCCCCTACTTCGTGGAATGGCAACCGGAACGAACCTTGATTAAAAGCAGTCATGTTGTAATGAATTATTCTCACATGCATGTGAAGTGTTGGCCTCATAATGACATAAGACTCATGGGAAAACACAGAACAGATTTGCAGTCATCCAATATCCATAGGACAATCCCGTGCACCTGAATACCTGGCATGGGTATAACAGGCCTGAATGAGCCATACCTCAACAACAAAAGGGAAGGCATAACAGAGTGGGAGCCATAGATTGTGTGTTCCTATTTATATTAGGTTCTGTTTCCGATGGCGTTATCAGGATCTTTGATATAGCACTCACAATGGTAGATTATGGGATTTCTCGCAGTCGGCATTAACCACCGGACGGCTCCGGTCAGCCTGAGAGAAACAGTTTCGTTCACTCCAGAACAATTAATTCCAGCACTGCAGGATATCCGGCAGCTTCCGTGTGTAGAGGAGGCAGCAATTATTTCCACCTGCAACCGTACTGAAATTTATATTCAGGGTACCTCTGAATCCAACTCCATCCTCAAATGGCTTGGAGAGTTTCACCACACCAACCCGTTCGAAATCTCAGAACATGCATACAACTACCAGGGAGTAGAAGCCGTTCGTCATATCATGCGTGTGGCATCCGGCCTTGACTCTCTGGTTCTTGGGGAACCACAGATTCTGGGGCAAATGAAATCCGCCCATGCTGTAGCCCTGGAAGCGGGAAGCATTCATGGCCTTCTCGGACGCATGTTCCAGAACGTGTTTACCACAGCAAAACGTGTTCGCACTCATACCACTATTGGTGAGAACCCGGTTTCTGTTGCTTTTGCAGCGGTCAGCCTGGCCCGGCAGATATTCTCAAACCTGCAACAGAACACAGCACTCCTGATAGGTGCAGGAGAAACCATTGATCTGGTAGCACAGCACCTGAAAGAACAAGGTGTAGGCAAGATCATTATTGCCAACCGGACCCTTGAACGGGCTTTAAGGCTGGCAGACAAGTTTTCCGGTGAGGCGATTCTTCTGGCGGATATTCCCGAATACCTGCATCAGGCAGATATTATTATTGCTTCTACGGCCAGTCAGTTACCAATACTTGGCAAAGGGGCTGTTGAACGCGCTCTGAAAAAGCGCCGCCATGATCCTATGTTTATGGTGGATATCGCTGTTCCACGGGATATCGAACCTGAAGTCGGCAGACTGGCAGATATTTACCTGTACACGGTGGATGACCTGCGGGAAGTCATCGAAGACAATGTCCGCAGTCGCCAGGAAGCGGCTGTAGAAGCAGAAAAACTGGTAATTTCAGGGGCTGATGAGTTTCTGGCCCACATGCGCTCACTGGACTCTGTGGAAGTAGTGCGCTCTTACCGCTCTCAGGCAGAAAGCATTCAAAGTCAGGAGCTGGCAAAGGCCATGCGACTTCTGGAAAACGGCCGCCCCCCAGAGCAGGTTTTGCAACAACTGGCCCGAGGTTTGACCAATAAGTTAATTCACGCACCCTGTGTTCAAATGCGCAAAGCTGGCAGCGAAGGCAAGACAGAACGTCTTGACTGGGCCAAAGAGCTTCTTGAGTTGCCTCACACCTGAAAAGAGTATCAACCACCTGAAAAGAGTATCAACCACACAGCAAGTCCCATGTGGTATATTACCGGCCAGATTTAACACGCAATTTGACTTGTATGCGAGGAGCCCCCTCGCAAAGCTCTCCATTTACTCTTGATATAACATCAAGGGCAATGGTCTTGAGCCGCTCAGGTTGTTCACTCAGGTGTATCACACTTTACAACCAGACCTATATGAAAGAATCACTGCTAACCAGACTGGATAGTCTGGTTGATCGTTTTGAAGAACTGGGCGCCCTGCTCAGCGATCCAGCTGTAATTGGAGATCAGGACAAGTTCCGCAAATTCTCCAAAGAGTACTCCGAACTGGAAGCCGTCACTCAGTGCTACCAGAGCTATCGTCAGACCAAAGACGATCTGGCTGAAGCGAAAAGCATGCTCAGCGAAGATGACGCTGAAATGAAAGAGCTGGCTGAAGAAGAGATGAAAGATGCCAGTGCCCGCCTGGAAACCCAGGAACAGGAACTTCAGATACTGCTTCTGCCAAAAGATCCTGACGACGCTAACAACGTTTTCCTTGAAATTCGTGCCGGTACCGGTGGTGATGAAGCGGCTATATTTGCCGGTGACCTGTTCCGCATGTACTCCCGCTACGCAGAAGGCTGTCGCTGGAAGATCGAAGTGATTAGCGCCAACGATGGCGAGCACGGCGGTTATCGGGAAATCATTACCCGGGTTGTGGGTGAAGATGTGTATGCTCGCCTGAAGTTTGAATCTGGTGTGCACCGGGTACAGCGTGTTCCAGCTACAGAATCTCAGGGCCGTATTCACACTTCCGCTTGCACAGTAGCAATCATGCCTGAGCCAGACGAGCAGGAAGAGATTAATATCCGCAAAGAAGATTTGCGTATCGACACCTATCGTTCTTCCGGTGCCGGTGGCCAGCACGTGAACACCACAGATTCCGCGATTCGAATCACCCACCTGCCTACAGGTTTGGTGGTTGAATGTCAGGATGAACGTTCCCAGCACAAGAACAAAGCCAAAGCCATGGCACTGCTTTCCGCTCGCCTGAAAACAGCTCAGCAGGATGCAGCCGCGAAAGAAATTTCCGATGCTCGTAAAAGCCTGGTAGGCAGCGGCGACCGCTCAGAACGTATTCGTACTTACAACTACCCACAGGGCCGGGTTACCGACCATCGTATTAACCTGACCCTCTACAAGCTGTCAGATATTATGGAAGGCGACCTTGCGCCGGTTATCGAACCTCTTATGACTGAACATCAGGCCGAGCAGTTGTCTGCTCTTTCTCAGGACTCCTGATGCCATCCAGCCGTATAGATAATCTGCTGACCAGAGCCAGTGAACTGGCTCTGGTCAGCGATACCGCCCGACTCGACATTGAACTGCTGACTTGCCATGTACTGGGCAAGTCCCGCAGCTTTTTGTTTTCTTACCCCGAATACGAACTGACCTCTGAACAAGCTTTGCAGTTTGAAGAATTTTTTCAGAAACGGTTGCAGGGGCACCCGATAGCTCATCTTACCGGAACACGAGAATTCTGGAGTCTGGAGTTGCAGGTTGAGCCCAGCACATTGATTCCACGGCCAGATACAGAATGCCTTATCGAACATGCCCTGGAACTGTTTAGCCATAAGCCTCTTAAAGCACTGGATCTGGGCACCGGAACCGGGGCCATTGCATTAGCTCTGGCAAAGGAAAGACCGGGCTGGGCAGTATACGGCTGCGACCGTGTTCCTGAAGCTGTTGCACTGGCACGTAAAAATGCTGCGCACAACAAACTGGCACGAGTGCAGTTTTTTGAAAGCAACTGGTTTGCCCAACTGCAAGAACAGACTTTTGACCTGATTGTCAGTAACCCACCTTACATTGTTGATAACGATCCACATCTTCAACAGGGTGATGTGCGCTTTGAACCTCTCAGCGCTCTCACATCTGGTGCTGACGGGCTGGATGATATCCGCCATATCAGCAGCCGATCTCCGCAATGGTTGAACGACAATGGCTGGCTTATGATGGAACATGGTTACCATCAGGGTAAACAGGTCAGGAATATTCTATCGGACAACGGCTTTACCAATATCAGGACAATGCAGGATCTTGCTGGTCACGACCGTATTACCGCGGGGAAAATCAGCAAATCCTCTGGAGAACGACAGAAACACCATGATGAATGACGACCAGCTGTTACGTTACAGCCGCCAGATCATGCTGCCGGAGTTTGATATTGCCGGGCAGGAAAAACTTTTAGCCGCCAAAGTGTTAATCATTGGCGCTGGCGGACTGGGATGCCCTGTTGCGCTTTATCTGGCGGCCGCGGGGGTTGGATCACTGACTATTTGTGATTACGACCAAGTCGATCTTAGCAACCTGCAGCGCCAGATTGCTCATACGACCCGTGACCTGAACAAAGATAAGGTGGTTTCTCTTACTGAAAGCATTCACGCCCTGAACCCAGACACTCACGTAAATGCCATTACCAAGCAGCTGGAGGGCGAAGAACTGTCAGAGCAGGTCGCCCAGGCGGCAATTGTTATTGAGTGTACTGATAACTTTCCTTCCCGCTTTTTGCTGAACAGACTTTGTGTTCAACATCAAAAGCCTTTGGTGTCAGGTGCTGCAACTGGTTTTAACGGGCAGGTTGCTGTTTTTAACAGCTCCCCTGAATGTCCTTGTTATAACTGCCTGTACAGTGATGTTGATGAACAGCAGCTGTCCTGCAGCGAGACTGGCATTCTTTCCCCTATTACCGGCGTGATTGGCTCTCTTCAGGCAACTGAGGCCATCAAGATGATTACTGGTATCGGTAAGCCCCTGTCCGGAAAGCTGATGATTTTTGATGGCCTGTCTATGGACGTTCACACCATGGGACTGGCCAAAGACCCTGAGTGTAAAATTTGTTCTCTATAAGAACCTGCCGGAGAAGGGGACGCCCTTCTCCACTTCTGAATCAAAGCCCTGATAAAGCGTCAAAAACTGGTTACTCATATTTGGCACCCACCTTCTCAGTTTTCAGAAAAACCATCAAAAACTCAAACTGACAACAGGACAGCATTGCTAAGGTTTATAGAAGGAATTCTTTAAACGATTTGGGCATGGAACCCCTATGGCTCCAGACACCTGGGACTACCTGATTCTCTTTATTTCTCTAGGTCTGCTGATGCTTATGCAGGCTGGTTTCCTATGTCTGGAAAGTGGCCTGGTTCGCTCAAAGAACAACATCAACGTTGCCGCTAAAAACCTGATGGATATGGTGCTGGCCATCCTGTTGTTCTGGCTGGTTGGTTACAACATGATGTTTGGTGAGTCTGAAAACTCTTTTGTCGGCCAGTTTTCGTCTTTCGATTTTGACCCCGAAGATACCTTCCATCCGCTGTTCTTTATGTTTCAGGCCATGTTTGCAGCCACTGCAGGAAGTATTGTCTCTGGAGCGATAGCTGAACGCTGCAAGCTATTTGCCTATGTTTTGATAATTGTTATGACCTGCGGGCTGGTTTACCCCATAGCGGGACACTGGTCCTGGGGCGGAAGTTACACCGGCATATCCAGTGGCTGGCTGGAAAACATGGGCTTCATCGACTTTGCCGGCTCCACCATTGTTCACATTACTGGTGGCAGCATTGCGCTGGCAGCTGTTCTGATAATTGGAGCACGTAAAGGCCGATACACCCCCGGCCATGAAAATGCCTTCCAGGGGCAAAATTTGATGATGTCCGTTGTTGGCATCTTGTTGCTATGGTGCGGCTGGATGGGTTTCAACGGAGGCAGCAGCCTGTTTGCCAAGGAGCAACTTCCTACAATTCTTTTCAACACAGCCATAGGTGGGGCTGCAGGCAGCTTTGGTGCCATGGTTTACAGTCTCATTTCCCGCCGAAATATCGACATTCTTTTACTCAGCAATGGCGTATTAGCAGGGCTGGTCAGTATTACCGCGGGCTGTAATATTTATGCACCTGCAGATGCTGTCATTGTTGGTTTAACTGGGGGGATCATTGCCTCTCTTGGCAGAGCAATTCTGGACTGGTTCAGGATTGACGACGCAGTAAGCGCTGTGCCTGTTCACCTCCTGGCTGGAATCTGGGGAACACTCGCCGTCGCACTATTTGGTGAAACTATGATGTTCCCCAGAAACTTCTCCCGCATGGAGCTTCTGGAAGTCCAGTTTTACGGAGCCATGGCGACAATGACCTGGGCCTTTGGCGTTGGCTTTATCTGTCTCTGGACGATCAACAGATTCTGGTCACTTCGAGTTTCTCCGGAAGATGAACAACGCGGGCTGAACATCGCCGAACATGGAGCTAGAACCGAACTCTATGATTTGCTGGTTGATATGAAGCAGCAGGAAGTCAGCAAGGACTTTACCAAAACCGTGAGAGTTGAACCATTTACCGATATTGGCCAAGTCGCCACCCAGTACAATCAGGTAGCCGAACAATTCAACTCATCACAAAGTGCACTAAAAGACACCATTAACAATCTGGAAGATACCCAGAAGCGCCTGGATTCAGCCCGTCAGAAAGCAGAGACAGCCAATCGCCATAAAAGCGAATTCCTGGCCAATATGAGCCATGAGATTCGAACACCTATAAACGGTATTATTGGTATGTCTGAGCTTCTTTTACAGGAAGAACAATCCAAAACCCGCCACCATTATCTGGACATTATTCACTCTTCCGCCACCAGCCTGGTTGATATCATCAACGATATTCTGGATTACTCAAAGATTGAGGCTGGGCAGCTGACACTGGAAGAGACCAGCTTTAGCCTCAACAACCTGATGCACCAGTGTGAAAATATTTTTGCTCTTCGGGCAGAGCAAAAAGGGTTGGATTTCCGATTAGAAGTCGACGATGGAATTACTGGTCAGCAGAAAGGTGATCCAACTCGACTCAGACAGATTATCGTAAACCTGCTTGGCAACGCATTTAAATTCACAGAGAAAGGCAGCATTGTTCTTTCTGTAAAAACTGCTGGTCATACAGAGAAAGATAATTCCAGTTTGCTGACATTCAGCGTTAAAGATTCCGGAATAGGCCTGACCGAAACCCAGCAACAACATATCTTTCAGGCCTTCCGACAAGCCGATAACTCTACAACCAGAAAGTATGGAGGCACCGGGCTTGGATTAAGCATATCCCGTCGCCTAACCACTTTGATGGGCGGACAACTCTCTGTGAAAAGTGTTCACGGTGAAGGAGCAGAATTTCTGTTCACTATTCCCATGGAAACTGTTGATAATTCCGATAAAAATACGACAGATACCAAAGAAGCATACAAAGCCGCACACCAAACCCAACTCACACCATCCAAAAAAGTTCACGCAACCTGTTCAAGCCTTGAAAGCCTGAAGGTACTGGTCGCCGAAGACAACAAAGTAAACCAGCTGGTGATCCGCAAATACCTGCAAAAACTGGGCATCACTGCCAAGCTGGTAGAAAACGGTAAGTTGGCTCTGGAATGGTGGAAAGACAATGATATCGACTTAATTCTGATGGATTGTGAAATGCCGGAAATGGATGGCCTGACCGCAACCAAAGCCATTCGTGAAGAGCAGCAATCCCGCACAGACTCATCAACAATGATTATTGGATTAAGCGCCCACGCCATGAAAGAACATATCGACAGTGCTTTCGCTGTTGGTATGGATGACTACCTCACTAAACCCCTCACCCTTGAGCAACTTCAGGATTGTTTAACGAAGCATTTCCGTCCTGACTCAGAACAACAGCAAACGTCCTAAGCACCACCTTCGTCGAAGCAATCTCAGCTAAAGCAATCTCAGCTAAAGCAATTTCAGCTAAAGCAATCTCAGCTAAAGCAATCTCAGCTAAAGCAACCTTTGCCAGAGTAGGCTTTATCACCTATATCTTGTGCGCTACCAGCCAAGAGCACCATTGAACGTCGATGCCTGAATACTTTCCGCGTGACTTTTGCGGTTACGGTGCAAACCCACCGCAAGTCATCTGGCCAGACAATCACCAACTGGCCCTGAGTGTGGTTGTGAACTACGAAGAGGGTTCCGAATCCTGTCCACAAGATGGGGACGACGTATCGGAATCGTGGCTGACAGATATTCCCGGTTTAAAGGCGCACTCTCACCGCCATATGTCCTGTGAATCTGTATTTAATTATGGAGCCAGAGCCGGTGCCTGGCGGTTAATCAGGACACTTCAGGAGTTTAAAATACCGGCAACAGTGTTTGCCTGTGGGCTGGCTCTTGAACGCAATCCGGATATTGCCAGGGCATTCTACAATGCAGGATGGGAATTGGCTGGTCACGGCTGGCGCTGGCTGGATTACAGCCACTTTTCAGAGGAAGAAGAGTGCCGCCATATGCGGCGGACTTTGGAAGTTATTGAAAGGCTTACCGGGCAAAAGCCTTCAGGCTGGTACACCGGTCGTAAAAGCCCTTATACAAGAGCACTCGCTTTGCATCATGGGCTCCTCTGGGATTCTGATGCCTACGATGACGATATTCCCTATACCGTTTCTATCGAAGGCCACGATCACCTGGTTATTCCTTACACACTGGTCAGCAATGATTGTCGTTACTGCATGTCGCCTGGATGGAACACTCCCGAAGATGCCTGGCTGACACTCAAGGCAACGTTCGACACTCTTTATCGCGAGGGTGCAACAGCTCCGCGAATGATGACTGTTGCTCTACATAGCCGTTTATCCGGTCACCCTGGCAGGGCTGATGCTGTTCGACGCTTCCTTGAATATGCGCACCAACATAGCGGCGTATGGTTCTGTCGCAGAAATGATATTGCTAAACACTGGTTGAAGCAGACACAGCACTTCAAACAACAGCCCGCACCATGAAAACCCAGAAAGTCGCTAAAAATATTTCCACCAGGGTTATGTCACAAAGGTTATGGCATGACCATGACTCGCAGAAGACTGGAGCTTGCCGGGAATCGCTGCATCGGCCTTGATGGTGTTCCGCAAAATGTAAATATTTATTCTCGCATTGGTTTCAAGCCAACCTACCGCAACCTGTGTTTTTCTATTGAGAAAATTGAGAAAATTGAGAAAATTGAGAAAATTGAGAAAATTGAGAAAATTGAGAAAATTGAGA
>NZ_CAMZOG010000008.1 GCF_947331445.1 Parendozoicomonas sp. Alg238-R29
ACTATGCCACGTCACTGTTTGGTTCAATTTGACATTCCAAAACAGCTGTCCAGCTTTGATATTTTTGCCGCACTGGCCAAGGACGGGAATATTGTCACGAATACGCAATCTGCACAGAATGCCCTGTTCCTCCAGCCACTTGAACCAGTCGTGCCCAATAAATTCCCGGTCAGCCAGAAGCGCATTGATCTTACCTGCTGGAATCAGTTTCAGAACGCTTTCCATAATAGCTATGCGTTCGTCAGCATTAGAATTGCCACCACTCTTGTCCAAACAAGTCCAGGCAATAGGGATAGACGCTCCCTGCCAAGCAATAGCTACGACCAAATAGTTGATGTGCTTGCTGCCGAACTGCCAGTTTGTCCTATCCATACAGAGGGTATAACTGTCCAGTCTCAGCCAGTGAAGAATGAGCTTGCCAAGTTGTTCGTAGCAGTAGGTATACCCTGCAAAGAAACGCTTGATACGGCGATAACTGGAGTCGGCCTGTGCTTTGCACTGAAAGGCTTCTGCAACCCGGCAGAGGTTTGTAGAACGCCCTCTGATAAGGGCGAGAATAAACTGTGCGAGAAATACGATACGGGCTTGATGCCAAGGGAGATGAGCCTTAAGCTCTTTGGCCAGTGAGCTGACGTCTTCCATGTACGACTACGGTAACTGTACGGAGGTTAGAGACCATACAGATTACCCGACATGGGCGTCAGCTCCTACCCTTCAGCCCTTGGCATTTCTGGCCTCTGGTGGTTTTGTCCCGTACATAGGTCAAAACTGCATTGAGCCAGGATGCTTGAAATAAAAACGAACTTCATAAATTGATTTTTCAATTTATGAGGCTTCATCCGAAGGTAACCATTAAACTTCTCATTACAGACAAACACGAAAACATTGTTGAACAGCATATTGATGTAGCATTTCGCGCAGGAGATTCATTAGCAGACTCCAACTTGATAGCCCGCTCCTACGAAGAACTGCATATTGGTTATTATGCATCGCCCAAATATCTTGAAAAATACGGTACGCCAGAAAAGCCTGAGGACCTAAATCACCACATAATGGCCGGTTTTCGAACGCCTGATGGAGATGTAGAGCATGTGATTCCGATCGGCTCAAACGATTCATTTTTACAGACACCACCCAGAATCACTGTGAATAATATTACTATCATGCATTCCATTGCCCACAACGGCGAAGCCATAGCCGTGCTGGTCGATGAAACAGTAGAGCAGGAGGTTGCAGATGGAAGCCTGGTTCGCTTGTTTAAAAACACGCCTCCTCACAAAGCTTATATTTGGGTTGTCTATTCATCACGTCATCGCCTGAATGCAGTTACCCGGACATTTCTAGATTTTCTGTTTGAGAAACGCGAAGAAGGTGTATCACTGAAGGATTAAGAAGCTGGAGGACTGGAGCGCCGTTTATGGCGAACAATGTCGTAGATCCAATTAAAAACTACAGCATAAACCAGGAAAAACAGAACCACGCCAAGATCCATAATCAACACTGTCCAGAAGTCGAGTTGCAGAGCCCACATAATGACCGGGAATGAAAAGACGATCATACCGATTTCAAAAACAACACCGTGCCCAATTCGCAAAGCCAGAGTTCTCTCAATACGATTTGTGCCAAAGATACGGTCAAACACAATGTTATAAATATAATTCCATACCATGGCGATGAGGGAGAGTGTGAGAGCTAGCCCGGTCATCGACAATGCGTCGCCACCGGTAAAAATCATCGCCAGTACTGCCAGTAAAATAAGTGCTACGGCTTCAAACAGCACCATATGAAAAATGCGTTCTTTTGTTGTTTGCATGATGTTTTCTTCTTTTCTAATGAAAATATCATATCGAACTTTGTGCGAAGGCAAAGTTGTTTCTGATTGCCACCTAATCTCAGCCACGATTTGCAGGCCAAACTAACGACACTGGCTTTCTGCACAAGTGAGAGTGACGTCATGCCTGAGAATAAAGTCCAGTTCCGGAAAGGCTGCTTAAGCTAGCTGACTTACAGGGTAATCAGGAAGCTTTAATTGGCGAAATTATCGACCAGCTGATATGGATGTCAGGAAAAATACTCTTTAACTATTGTAATCAAACGTTCACTGGCGGGGCTTCTGGAACGCCCTGCCAACTCGGTAATACAAACCTCGTGTTTGATATCTAGTCCATTAATATCCAGGTAGTGAAAATCACCAGTTTCTCGAAGCATCTCCAGTTCTGGTTCCGGCGCTGCCAGCCAAGCATCACTCTTTGAGATTATTCTGAGTAAAGTCCGGTAATCACTGCACATAACCTGAGGTTTAATATCAACCTCTTCTTTGGTCAGCTGCCTGACATGCTGGGTGAATGGGTGAGTTGTAGAGAGGTAGGTTGCAGCGATAGCGGGATATTCCAACAGGCGAGACAGATTTACATTTTCTGCCGCTGTCAGCGGGTGCCCCTTGCGTATCGCAATCCGAACAGGAATATGTTTTAGCGGGGTGACAAGAAACTCCGGATCATCCTCATAGTTGCCACTTCCAGAAATCAGCAGATCTGCACGACAACTGCCAATCAGTTCTATGGCTTCAACAGGTGTTACTTCATCAACAATAACCCTGACACCGGGATACTGGGAAAAGAACTCAGCCAGTGGTTCCTGCAACGCATACGTTTTAATGCCACGGCCAACCAGAATATAGAGCTCTCCCTCGTCTAGATTCTGGTAAATATGCGCTTCACGTTCCAGCTCCTGAACATCCTGCAGAATCTTTTCACTGGTAGAGAGAATGCTCTCGCAGAATTCCGTGGCAATCATTCCGGATTTCGTGCGATCAAATAACCTTACACCCAACCCATCCTCGAGATTCCGCAAGCTACGGGTTAACGCCGAATGGGTAAGATGCAAAGCATCAGAAGCACTGTGCAGCGAACCATAACGTACAATAGCCTGCATATGCTGGAGCTGTTTCAGTGTGATCATAGTATGCGAAATCAAACGGGTAAGGTTATTTTTCAGACCGTACCAGCTTGTTTGTATTCTCGCCAGATTCTATTAACGGAAGCTATATAGATCATGTGTTCACAGGTTCAGTGCTTCTAGAACGTTAGCCTGCCATTAACCCCCTGTACGAACCAGTTCATGCCTCATCAATGTTTGTCGGTGTGTGAATACCTATTTGTTTTTTGGTCAATTCGGATGGGTTGAGTTGATCGCAACAGACAGCCAACATGAATAGGGTAAGCACACATTTTAACCCTGAACTTTATGCAGAGATGCTTTGATCAAAAAGAGCACACGTATATAAGAAAGTTGATAGGCATAGTCGGTTCGTTAGATCAGTCACCTATCAAAGAGCCTGTTATTAAAAGTGACTTATAAAACAAGACAATTAATTCATATTGTGCCCCCTCCTGCACTCAACATATTTAAGAGCAGGAGGAATTTCTATCCTAAACAGAACGAGCGCACCACACTATTCTCCCAACAACAGGATTATCATCCCGCTCATGAGCAGCAAGTGTCCAGCTTGGATACTCCGGATTATCACTGGTGATCTGCAGCTCATTGTTACGCAGTGACTTCAGGCGTTTTGCCATCAGGCCATCATCCGTTCGCAGAAGATAAAGCCCTTCGCCCTGAATCGTTTTCCGGGAAATATCCACCAATACACGATCACCATCGTGCAATGTTGGATACATACTGTTTCCGCGAATATTAACAAACGCAAGGTTGTCTCCAGACACTCCCAGCTGGCTGGAAAGGAATGATTTGGTAAAAGCCACATAATCACTGATATCTTCTGCCTGAACCTCGGCTCCGACTCCTGCACTGGCCTGAACATCAAACATTGGCGCATAAACCAGATCTTTGCTGGGAGCTGAACCCGCAGGCTGGGCTCCGTCGTTTTGTTCACCAGTGAGAAGCCAGGTGAGATCAACCCGAAACTCTTCATAAAGAGATTCCAGGTAAGCCATGGAGGGGCGGCTGACTCCACGGCAGATTTTATAAATGTGGGACGCGGACTTGCCAGTCAACTGGGCGAACTGCTTTTTATTGCCCTGGGCAAGCTGATCGACGACTAGCTGAAAACGGTGGGCAAAAGCACTGGCCATAAAACGCTCTTAGTTACTTCAAAAGCAGAATTATATCCCGCTTTTGAAGTCGCTGTTTTAAGAAAAGTGCACATTAGCTATTAGTTTCTGCATAACGATTGCGAATCGCTACCTTGTCGATCTTCCCAACCGCTGTAACCGGAATTTCACTTACAAACTTCATACTGCGGGCAATCTTGTAACCACCAAGATATTTACGACAATGGCTGGTTAACTCACTTTCGTTAATTTCGATTCCAGGCTTTAAAACAATTTCCGCATGAACCACTTCGCCCCATTTCTTATCGGGCAAACCAACGACAGCGCATTGGGCAACGGCCGTATGCAGACAAATCACATTTTCCACTTCCAGTGAGTAAATGTTTTCCCCTCCGGAAATGATCATGTCTTTAACCCGGTCAACAATATGAAGGTAACCATCTTCAGAGAGATAACCTGCATCACCGGTTAACAGCCACTCTCCCTTCATAGCTTCAGAGGTTTGTTCAGGATTATTCCAATATTTCACCATGCGGTGCTCACTGCGAAGTGCTATCTCACCAATCTCTCCAGCTGGCAGAGGCTCTCCATCCTGATTGCGAATTTCAATATCAACACCAAGACATGCACGCCCAGCTGAACGTGTTCGTCCTAAAGAGCGCCCTTTTTCTGTGTGATCGCAATTGTGAAGGAACGCTGCGGGTACACATTCTGTTTGCCCATAAATCTGCATAAAGCTGGCCCAAGGCATTTTTTCTTGCAGGTTCTGTAGCAAGGTTTCATCAATGGGTGATGCACCATAGGCAATATGTCGAAGGCAGGTCATATCCTGATCATGAAATGTTGGCTGTTCAATCAACATTTTAAGCATAGTGGGCACCATAAACATGTGTTCAACATAGTGCCGGGTAATAAGCTGGAGTATCACATCTGGCTCAAAGCGAGCAGAAACGACAATGGTATTACCAGCCAGCAGGTTTGCGCTGCAAACACTGATTCCGCCAATATGAAATAAAGGCACTGCCAGACAAGTCGTTCCCCGCAGAAATAACCTTTCAGCCATAACAACGGTCATACCCGAGATATGAGCTCTGTGGGAATGAGCAACACCTTTGCCTTTTCCGGTTGTACCACCGGTATAGTTGAGAAAGGCAATGTCAGAGCCACCACCGGATTGATCTTCAATCGCTTCCGCTTTTTCAATCAGCTCATTGAAAGACAGAACGTCTGCATCAATGTCATTACTCTCTCCCACATAAATCAGAGCCTTGATGGATGGACACAGTTTTTTCAGCGCAATCCCCATTGGCAGAAAAATGTCATCCACAACCAGCACCGAAGCACTGCAATCTTCTATAGAAGCCGCCAACTCATGGGCAGACCAACGCATATTCAGATAATTGGGAATAAAGCCGCCCCAGGAAGCCCCATAAAAACAGCTAATGGCCCGATCGCAGTTAAGAGTAAGAATGCCGATGCGGCTCTCACGCTCTAACCCGAGGTTAGTCAGCGCTCCGGCAAATTTTGAAACTATGTGGTGGAGTTCTGTATAGGTTGTTGTGCGATCTTCAAAAACAAGTGCTTTTTTTTCACCGTACATGGACACGCCACGGTGCAAGCATTCCGTGAGAGACATAGGTTTTCCTTTTTCTTATTTTTATTTTTGCGGCTGTCCCGGAAGCATATTCCCAAAACACCGATCCTTTCATACAAAAATATAAAGGGATGATTAAGAAAGGTAATAACCAAAACACACAAAAAGCTTATCCAATTGTATTCAGCCTTTATGACTTGGCTCCATGTTCACTCAGCTCTATGCTGTTAAAGTTGTAGCTTTACGACTGTCAGACAAAGGATGATGTATGAACACCGCTGTGAGCACCCGACCCTTTCGAAGCATGAAAGTTCTTTTGGGTTTCAGCCTGCTTTCGGCATTACTGACAGGCTGTTCACTGCTGCCGGAAAGAGAATCTCATCTCAATGTTTATGCTAACGGACGGCCTTCCGGCCATGTATGGGCAACAGCTCTCTATCCGGATTCTGATCAAAAGGTTGTTGGCGGCGAGGTGGTGATGAAAGATGATATGGGCACCATTCGAGAGCGAGCCGTACTGGACAGTAGAGGAACGGTTATATTTCGTTTCCCCAGCAATGCCGGCCATGTGGATATTATTGTTACCGCTCCCGACGGTATGACCGGTGATGATAGAGTTAACCGCCACGAGGTTTATCGTGAGAGTAACTGCAAGCTTATTCCCGGCTGCTGAATCCTTACATCGGCTGTGGGTTAATCAGTGCTGTTAGTACATGATCTTCCCACTCACCGGCAATTTTCAGGTAATCCCGGGCATAGCCTTCCTTTTCAAACCCCAACCTTTCTAACAGTACTCCGCTGCGCTCATTCGCTGGCATATAATTGGCCATCACCCGGTGCATACCCATATCGTTAAACATGAACTCAATACCGGCTTTGGCAGCTTCGTACATATAGCCCTGCCCCTGATACCTCCCGGCAATGGCATAACCCAAGTGGCAGGCTTGAAAAACACCCCGGGTAATATTATTGAAATTACAGGTACCGACCACTTTTGTGCGTTCTTTATTAAACACTACAAACTTCACGGCACTGCCTTCTAATAAAAGCAGTCGGTTTTCCTGCAGTGTCTTCTGCCAGTGTTCAATGGTATAGAACTCAGCGCTACGCTCTGGCTCCCATCGAGATAAATGATCGAGGTTGTCCACATAAAATTTGAGAACAAGTTCAGCATCGTTCTCTGTGCAAACCTCCAGAATCAATCGTTCCGTGAAAATTACCGGACGTTTTGCGATGCGTGTGGATTGCGTTTTTCTATCTGCAGAAACCGTAGACACCTGAGAGTTCCATATGCTTTATAACCAGCGTGGAACCTGCTTACGATAGGTTTCAAAGTCAATACCGAAAAGCTCAGCCATAACTCTCTCTTCTGGAATAATCTGAAAACGAGTCATATACAGAACAAACCCAAGCACTATGGCCAGAGAATAAACATTGGCCAGAAACAGCCCCCAGCCAATAAGCGCAAGCGCCATTCCGACATACATCGGATTACGGGTACGCTGAAAAATACCTGAAGACACCAGCGAAGAACTGGATTCTGGTTTCATGGGGTTAACTGTGGTCTGTGCACTCTTGAAAGATTTCACACCGGCCACCGCAATGCTTATCCCTGCTAACAGGAAAAGCCCCAAAAGAAACATACGAACAGGTTCGGAGAGAAGAAAGCCATTAGAAGCCAATGAAACTCCCCACATAGCTATACCAGAAACAATAACCAGTGCGACTGGGGGAATTTTCAGTTCAAGTGAATTCATTATTTTTCTTTTTATTTAAATACAAATCAAAGCCTGATAACTATCTTACTTGCCTCTTGCTCAAAACAAAAACAGAAGCCCTTTCTGCTCTAACAACGGCGACACTCTTCACCAGAGATAACAAGCTTAAAGATAGATATTTAGTCCACCGGGGCTGCCTGTGGCTTATGCCCTGCTGTATCGCATTCGGTTTGATGACAAAGAGATATCTGCTTAATTCAGCTCTTTACTGAAAACAGCATGACAATAACGGTCACGATAATGACAGATGTTTTATAAGGGAGTTGTGCCATCACAGAAAATGCAACAGATGACGCAATCATCTGCACAGCGGTCAAACCAATCATTGGTGGCAGCAAGCATATAAAGAGTCCGTGTAAACCTATAAAATTTGTGGCTGATCACTTCCTGCATCTTTCCGGTGTAATGGCCATGCTGACCGCAGGCATTATCGGGACTTCTATGCGACTGAAAAGTTCAAGACTCCAGCTGTCGATATCCTTTTGAAAGACAGGGTCATCACTACGCATATCATCCCCTACAAGAGGAATCACGTCACAAGGAAAATAGATAAAGAGATCTATACAGGAGCACAAATATTTCGCCATCTGAAAGATATAATCCTGAGCTTCCATTTCACGATTCTGTTCCCGAGACAATCGCTCTACCCAGTAATAGTAATAAGCAACAAGTGGGATAGGGCTACCATCAATAATCCGAAAGTGCTCATGACACCCTGCGCTGCTTTTAATACAGAATTGCGAACCAAGAGCAGAGCCGACCATAGCTGTTACAGCCCCCAAATAGTCTGTTGTTCCCTCAATAACCTGCCGGGGGTTTTTATAGCCAAGAACAGGAAGAACCCAACGGTAAGGCTCTTCAACATGCTCTGCATTTCCTGATATATGGCGAAATAGTCCCTGAGATAGCGTTGTTTTGCCACTACCAAAAGAACCCGCTATCGCAATATTCATAGAACGCCCAAAAATTAAAATGCAGGAGTATAGCCAATCTCTTTCAGTAACAACGCAAGATAAAGTCCGTAACAAAAATCCACACAATACTTCAGGAAATACAAGACAGTAGTCTGATGATCTTCTATTTTTACTATCTCACTTTTTTCGCCAAACCCTGAAATGAACAAGTCATTACTGGTCAGCGCCGCTCTTATTCCAGCTTTCTGCCAAACTGCATGGTCTGCCTCAAACAACCCTGTAGACAAGTTAATTGATTGCACCATTGAGATTGTTCAAAACCGTCGGGGGTCTGAGAGGGATCTTCAGTCTTTGGCTTCCATGGTACAAACAGCAGTTCAGGATGAAGACGAGGGCGTAGAAATACAGGCAAAAAACTTTCACACCCAGTGCCTTGTAATGAAAGAATCTCTGGAAGGGGCATTACAGATTAAGAAAAACTTGTATTTGTCATGGATAGAAAATCTACAAGCCACGAAGGGAACAAAGAAGCTTTTAGCCGGCTTTGTGAAACCCACTTACTCTTGCTATAGCCTTGGCTTTCATAACGGCTTTGGATTTGTACCACACGGTATCGTAGGTACAAACTTGGGAATAGATTTCTTGGATTGTTACAGTAGTCTTGGCCATGCCTGGCTGGAAACTCGCCCCTATGGAGAGCTGACAACAGGTCTTGGTGGAGCTTACAGAGCAGGGTTCCATGGAGGATGGAGTGAACAGGAGTTCTCCCTTAAAAGACTGAATCCAATACAGCCTCACAGCAGGCTCTCTAGCGATCTACTGCCCTTTGTGGGATTACACCTGACTCCTTATGCCATTGGCGGAACATTTTCGACATCTGCCGCCATATCTATTGGATTTGGTCTGGATGTAGGTATTATTCTTAATGTGAACTCAAACAGCTATTCTCATTTGAAAGAAATGCTGTCTATTTAACAAATATAAGCTCTCTATCCGTATTAGATCTTATAGATCTAGTTCTTCGAACGTATATCCAAATATAAAAAAACGTGGCTATAAATTATTCGAAAGTGATGAGATTCAAATTGAAAAATCTTGACGAAAAATAACAAAATCAAACCAAGCAGGCTTACTTGATATACTTATCCGCTTCACGGAAGAACGAAGACATATCATCCCACTTGTTGACACCCTGAACGTTGGCATAATTTAGGATGCGTCGGCTTTGCATGATAGTTTCGAAATGGCGGGTATTCTTCTTCAGTTCAACCCAGCGGGCTACTGCTGCATTTTTCATGGTTTTAATCCTGCGGAAGAACCGGGAATACGGTTCTTTTATCAACAGAGTTATTCTATAAATCTCACCTCCCCTTTAGAAATCGATAAAATTTCTGCCCCTTATCAACTTGCCTTATACCCCTGTAATTACCGACATTCTTTCACCTGCTTGCATAACGAAACCAATAATCGCTGTTACAATCACCTAAACCATACAAGGCAGTAATCGTATGCATATAACCCTGCGCCAGTTTGAAATATTCCGAGCTGTTGCTCGTACAGGAAAGGTGACAGCGGCCGCAAAAACCCTTCATATATCCCAACCTGCAGCCAGCATGGCGCTGTCAGAACTGGAAAAACAGCTTGGGCAACTCTTTGATCGCCACCATCGACTGGGGCTGACACTGAACGACGCAGGACGCGCATTGCTTCCCAAAGCCAGCGAGATTATTGACCGAGCCCGTGAAATAGAGCTTCAGTTCAGCGAAGGTGGTCATCAAGCTCAGGGGGAGTTAAAAATCAGTGCCAGCTCCACTGTAGGAAACAACCTTTTGCCAGGATTGGTTTCTTCTTTCAAAGAGGAGCACTCTGGCATCCAGGTATCACTGACCATCAGCAATAGTCGAGATATAGAAAAACAACTGCTGAATTTCGAAACCGATCTCGCCGTAGTTGAAGGTGCATGCCTCAACCCGGATATCCGGGTTGAGGCATGGCGGGAAGATGAATTGGTGATTATCTGCCACCCTGGTCACCCTTTTGCAGGGAAACCCAATGTCACTTTAAACCTTCTATCCGATGAACCCTGGGTCATCCGAGAGTCTGGCTCAAGCACACGCGAGCTTTTTGATGAAATGATTGCCACCCGCTTAAAAACACCGGCAATTAGTATGGTTTTGAACCGTGCCGAAGCTATTAAACATGCGGTTGCCAGCGAGCTTGGTATTGCGTGTATGTCGTCTATAGCGGCAAGTAAAAGTCTGGCCAGCGGCAGTATTAAAACAATAGAGGTTGAAGACTTACTTCTTAAGCGACATTTCTATGTGCTCACCCACCATCAGAAATATCACACAGATGCCCTGCAAGCCTTCCATGACTTTTTGATGTCATCTACAGAGCATGTATAAGTTAAATGACCTCCGGCTCCGCCGGAGGCTTATTTGGGGACCCTCAAAGGGCTTCAGTTTAAAAACAAAGGCCCGCAACCAAACATGCAGGCTTTTTCGTTAAACGAGGAGCAATTATTTAACAATCATTTCCTGGCCACTTTTTACAACAGCTGCTGCATCTGGTCGCACAGGAATCTTGATACCTTTTGCACAGGCAGGCCGTTCATAAATTTGATCGATCCAACGCTTCAGGTTACCCAAACCATCAATATTTAGGCCAGACCAGTTCCAGGTCCGTGCCCAGCACCAGTTAGCAATGTCAGCAATACTGAAATCACCAGCCAGAAATTCATTATCTTTCAGGTGTCCATCCAACACTTCCATCAACCGCCGACCTTCATTCTGGTAACGATCAATAGCGGGCTGGATTTTTTCAGGAAAATAGCGATAGAAGACATTGGCCTGCCCCATCATGGGCCCAACTCCACCCATCTGGAACATCAACCATTGCATCACCTGGCTGCGGCCTTTGACATCTTCTGGCATTAACAAACCGGTTTTCTCAGCCAGATAAACCATAATCGCGCCAGATTCGAAGACCAAAAAGTCATCAGCATCACGGTCAACGATAACAGGAATCCGTCCATTGGGGTTCATTGCCAGAAAGTCAGGTTTTTTCTGTTCACCAGACATAAGATTTACAGGCTTCACCTCATAGGAAATGCCCATCTCTTCCAGCGTTACAGAAACCTTATGACCATTTGGTGTGGGGGACGTATAAAGGCTGATCATGCCTGAGCACTCGCCCGGGCAGACACAAGCTCATGCCAGCGACGCAGGTTCGGATGCTCATCAGTGATTCTCAGTTGCACAACTCGGGCAAAATCAACAGCGCAAAGAAGGGTGACATCTGCGATAGAAAAACTCTCACCAGCAACATAAACATTGTCCGCCAGGTGAGCATCAATCCTGGACATAAACTTCGCTGCATTTTTGCCCGCTTCAACACCGTACTCTTTAACCGGAGTCATACGGTCTTTAAAATAGCCGGTCGTATGCTGGAAGCACATTCCCACCTGATTCATAAAATAGATTTCACACTGCCGCTGCCACATTTCAATCTGGGCCTTTTGCAGAGGCGTGTCTCCCATGAGCGCTGGCTCCGGGAACATCTCTTCAAAATAACGACAGATAGCTACCGTTTCAGAAATACAGGTGCCATCCTCCAATTCTAACCAGGGCACTTTGCCAAAAGGGTTGCGAGCCAGATACTCAGGTTTCAGGTTGTCACCACCTGCCAGATCCAGCTGAATAAATTCAATATCCGTTATACCCTTTTCGGCCAGAAACATGCGTACACGACGAGGGTTAGGGGCTGTACGGGACTCATAAATTTTCATATTTCTGGCTCATTATTTGAATTGTTAGACAACCAATACTATGTCCGCCTTAGCAGACATACAACCGGAGAAAATTGTTGCTTACATGGTTGTGCAGAACACATCAATCCCGGCTTCGCTCAACGCTTCATGGGCTGGAGAACTTAAACGGTCATCAGTAATAATCAGGTCAAACTTCTTAAGGTCACAGATTTTGTGGAAAGAGTAACGGCTGTACTTTTCGCTGTCTGCCACCAAAATGGAAGTATCAGAACGTTCAATCATCTTGTTCTTCATGGCACAACGGCGCTCTGTTGGCGTTGTCACACCACGACGAAGATCCCAAGAGGTGCAGCCGACAAAAGCGATATCCACATGAACGTTATCCAGAAATGCATCGGCCTTACTGCCCAGGCAGGACTGAGTGCAGTCATCAACCCGGCCACCAGGGATAAACACTTCAATATTCTGGTAGCGGCACAGGAACTGAGCCTGAGCCAGATCTGAAGTAATTACCCGGATATTTCTATCGGTAATCTCGCGCGCAATATCCATGCAGGTAGTACCCGCATCCAACAGAATGGAGTGACCATCGTGCACCATGGATGCTGCATACCGGGCAATAGAAGCCTTTTCTGCCGGGCTCTGGGTACGGCGCTCTTCGGTATGAGGCTGGGTATTAATGTACTGACCAATCGTGGCTCCACCGTGGGTACGGCGAACTAATCCCTGCTCTTCCAGCTTGTTAAGGTCTCGACGGATGGTCATGCTGGAAACTGTCAGATTATCAGCCAGTGTCTCAACATTGGCATATTCGTGCTGGCGCAGAAAACTGAGAATATGCTCACGACGCTCGATTGCTAACAAAGGGATTCCCTCCTGAATGCTGTATATAGCCCACTGTCTTTCGGCCCATAAATGAGCTCTGGAGTGGCAAATGAACAAAACAGCACAATTTTATAGGGAAATGAGAGTTTTCACCCCTTGGGATATTCCCATATAGGATAGTTTTTCCTCTGAGCAGCTCTCTATTACGAACTTTTCCCCAACAGCACAGTCAATATTGGTAACTGCCTGCTCTTATGGAAAAGAGCTGGTACGACTTAGGTCGAATTGTCAATCCAACTCAAGACATGGAGGTCTTTGATATGTCACCAACTCAACGTGCCAAGCTTGTCACAAATGCTGCTTTAAATGCAGTTTCTGGTCAGGCTATCTCCAAAGTACAATCTATTATTGACCTCGTGAAAGACGATGCTAGCACTACGTGGAACGGTATTAGGAGCGTTTGCACAACTCACGTCGCACCCTTTCTTTCCACAGCGTCTGCAGCTACAGCTAATGCCATTGTGGCAGGCCAAAATGCTACAACTGCCCTGCTTGGTGATTATATTCCTGCCGCAATGGGCTTTGTTCAACAAAAAATCACCAGCGTACCAGGCGTTGCCAATGTTGGTTCTGCTATTGGTTTGGGCGCAGTAGCGTCCACTCTTGTCAGCCCTCACCTTGCTTCAGGTTTGTGGATTTGTACCCGCACTCTGCGCTCTATTTTCCAGAAGCGTACTAATAACTCTGTTATGAAGAAATTTGCGGCTACAAATAACCTTGATGAAAAGAAGAGCATTCTCGAAGCTCGCGCCAAACAGCTGGAAGACAGAAGTATCGCTCAAAAGTCTCTGGCAGACAGAAGCATTGGTCTTTGGGGAGCTGCTAAGTACCTGATGACCTTTGCGACTCCTGCACTGGCTATGCCGCAAATTGGCGCATTGATTTCAGTGTTTTGCCCTGTGTCTGCTCCTGCAGTACTGCCTATTTGTTTGAGTATTGGTGCTGGCGCCTGTGCTCTTAAGTTCCTCACTACTCGCTTTGACTCTTGGAGAGAGCGTAAGGCAGCTGAAGAAACTATGAAGCAGGCTGCAATCTTCCGTGGAATTCTCGCCCATGTAGAAGATGGTATTGAACTCGTTGATGCCGAGAAAGACCTGCAAGCAGCCGCCAATAAGGAAAAGCAGCACGAGTTGCTTACAGAGACCCATCGGGCTGTTATAGAAGAGCTTCATCACGAGAAGGCTGCTCACAAGACAATTGTAGACATCATGACTTGTAAAAATGAATCCCTGACCAAAAAGATTGCTCAGGCAGACGAGAATACCAACGCTCTAACACTCGCGAATATTGAGCTTGCCTCCAGAGAAGAAGCCCTTGCCAAAGAAGTGAAAAAGCTGGAGGAAATGCTGGAGGAAATGCTACGTGCGAAGCCCGAAACTCGCCATCCGCGGCTTCAGCGCTCTCACTCTCAAGTGTTCTCTATAGAGGAAATAGGGGGTGTTGCCCCTGAAGGAATAATTCCGACCGATAGCCTTTACCTCTCCCTAGATGAAGATACTGTGAGTGGTGTTAACAACTCAGTAACCAGGCAGGTGTCCCAGGACTCTGGCAAAGGTGATGAAGATAATGATACTGAATACTTAACCAAGCAGAGAGCCTGGTGGAACCCCGGGCGAATGTTTTATGGCCCCACTTATCAGGTACCCGTAACAGTATCAAGTTAATTGACCCAGATGATTTGAGCTGGCTTGCCGGCTCTTTTTATCACGGCTGTATTTTTTGGCAAAAGAATACTCTACCTCTCTGATAGAGCGAACTTTTTACCAACCTGAAAGTCAATATTAGTAACCATCTGTTCTTAGGGAAAAGAACTGTGTTATTTGGGTCAAACCGAAAAATCTATTTAAAACATGGAGGTTCGATATGTCACTCATCGCCAGAAACAGAATTGCTGCAGATTTGCTTGCTGGAACTGCCGCTGCAGGCGCAATCTATGCTACAGAGCAATTGAGAGCAGGAGCCTCAATAGTATGGAACGGTATGAAAACTTTTGGCACAAATCACGGTTTGCCATTTCTGTCTGCTGCATCCGCTAAAACCTCTGATGCTATTATCGCTGGGCACAACGCCACCTCTACATACGTTGGTGAGAAAATCCCTGAGCTGCTGACGCTTGCACAGAAAAATATTGTTCCCGTACCTGGTGTTGCAAACCTTGGCTCAGCGGTTGGTCTGGGCTTTGTCGCTGCAACTATGGTCAGCCCTTATATTGGATCAGGCTTATGGGTATGTACCCGTACTCTGCACTCTATTTTCCAGAGACGTACTAACAACACAGTACTTAAGAAAGCAATGAAAACAGATGGCCTTCAAGAAAAGAAATCCATCCTTGAAGCACGTGCCAAAATATTAGAAGACAGAAGTGTTGCTCAGAAGTCCTTGACGAACTGCCGCATTGGCCTCTGGGGTGCTGTTAAATACTTGGCTACTTTTGCTGCTCCAGCGTTGGCTATGCCGCAAATCGGCGCACTGATTTCTGCGTTCTGCCCGATCTCCGCTCCTGCTGTACTGCCGATCTGTTTAGGTATTGGCGCTACTTCCTGTGTATTTAAGTTTGCCGCGACTCGCTTTGATTCCTGGAGAGAGCGTAAGGCAGCTGATGAAACTATGAAGCAGGCTGGTTTCTTCCGTAACATGGCTAGTCAAATAGGTGGAAGTGCTAAGCTGATCAAGGCTCGGGAAAATTTGAGAACGATTCCTGAGCGTGAAGAGATTCATACCAAACTTCAAAAGGACCATGAAGTTGCAGCTGAGCGCTTGAAAAAGGAAAAGCAAACACATACGAAAACCAGGGAAACACTTTTTCAAAGAAATACTGAACAATCTACGGAGCTGGCAGCAAAAGAGGCAAATATTGAGACTCTTGCGGGTCAGAAAGAGCAACTCACCTCAAACATTAAAAGTCTTACTGAAAAAGCAGAGCACCTTCAAAAACTGCTTGGTTTGAAGGAAGCATCAAACAGGCCAGTCCTGAGGCGTGTACACAGCTTGAGTTCACTACCTGTGGATACAACAGACATAATTGCTCCCACGATTAAACAGTTAAAAGCGAAAACACCTGCTATAAAAGCACTATCACGCCAAAGCTTCAGGGACTCTGGTATAGGTGAAGGAACTGCTTCAGAGGGAGATAATTCTTCAAGGTTTATAACCGCTCTCCACAATCTTAAAAGCTGGTTTCGTTACAGGACTGACCAAGTCCCAGCCCCAGCCCCAGCCCCAGCCCCAGCCCCAGCCCCAGTAACAGTAACAGTTTCTGATAGCTAAAAAATCCATGTTATTTGAGCCGGTTCGCCGGCTCTTTTTTATTCCCCTTCAAAAATCATGGAAAAGATGACACCTTTTCCATCCCTTCTATTCTCAGCCTTAACTGTTCCACTATGAGCATCCATCACCAGCCGAACAATATAAAGCCCCAAGCCAAGGTGCGGCTTTTCACCTCTGGTTGTACGAACAGATACCATGGAATCAAACAATCTTCCTTCCATAGTCCCCGGTAACAATGGCCCATCGTTTTCAACAGAAACAACAATATGGTGGTCACTCTTTGCCAGGTGCAAGGTCACAGAACCATCGACAGGACAGAAATCCACTGCATTAGAAACCAGTTTATCCATCGCCTGTACAACAAGCTCCGGTTGAATACTGGTTTCACAAGCTTCAGAACTGTTCACAAGGTTGAAATGAGTTTTGGGATAAACCCCGGAATAAGCCTGAAACAAATCCTCAAGCATCAACCGCAGATCAATCCGCTCCCACTCACTGGACATGGCCGAATCAGCAATAATGTTCTCCAGCCGAGTGGCTTCACTGATGCTGTTTAACAGCCCCCCAAGCCTGTCTGCTCCAGCAAGGGCACGGGATACATAGACTCTTCCTTGTTCACCCACTTGTTCGTGAGCAAGGTTATCCAGAGAGGAACGCACAACGGCCAGAGGAGTACGCAGTTCATGGGAAAGTTTGCTGCCCAGTGAGCGAAGATATTCGGTATGGTTTTCCTGCCGTGTCACCATAGCGGCAATACTGCGGGACAATTCTCCCAACTCATCGGAAGACTTGCTGGCAGGAAAGCTTGTACGCAGTCGCCCATCCCTGCCAATACATTGCTCAGTTGCCCGATGAAGCTTGCGTATTCGGAATGAAAGCCATGAGGCATAACCCAATAACCCGGCTGACACTAAAATAATCGCCAGAAAGCTAAGGGAGAACAAACGATTGAAAGAACGGCTGGCCAGAGACATAACGGCCTGGCTGCCTTGCTCCGCGATAAGTGCGCCAACAACATTTCCATCCTTTACCAGCGGCCATGACGCCAGTAAGCGATAACGGTCGTTTTTCCGTTGCCACAAAGTTACCGGTTGACCATCCAGAGCAGAAGACAATGGACTGCTTTGCCAGCCACCACTGCGCCAGAAGTTCTGATAATCCGGCAATTGATTCCAACTCAAAATAGCCCGGTAAAACCAACTGATTAACCAGAAAGGTTCTTCCTGTTTCGCTGAATGGGTAAATCCTGAGCTGTTTGTACTGGCAATTTGCCAGCCTGCCGAATCAAGAATCCCCAGTCGCATATCGTCTTCAAGGAAGACTTCCAGGGTCCGACTGAGGTGTCGGTCAGGCAAAATAAGTGCACCGGGTTCTTCGCCAGGTCCAACGGAACCGGCCCAGTACTCTGTAGCGCCAGAGATGACAGTAAAACCAAGCTGTTCCCCCGCCATTGCCAACGGCATCACCAGCTCTAACTGGTAACCGCCGTGAATATCCCGCCAGACTCCACGGATGCGATTTTCCCGCACAATGCGGTTGATGCTATTCCAGGGGCGTACAGTTCTGGCTACAACCTGACCGGGAGCTTCTGTAACAATGGTATAACGCTCCATACGGTTATCTTCCCTAACAAATAACTGAACCCTGTCCCCGTTTTTTAGCGGCACACCGACTGGGTTGTAGTGAACAGTTTTATCTTCAGTAACCTTAAAAGCCAAATACAGGTTGGCACTATCCGTCGCTGCCGAAAACTGCACTGCAGGGTTCATATTGCCTGCTTCACTGCCATCTTCAATGTAGATTCGGCTAGTCAGGTTCTGCGCTTGCCAGTCTTCAAAGTAACCATCCATGACCAGATCAACCCCAACCGGTTGCACATACACTGCACCTTTGGCTTCAACAGGTTGTGGTAAAAGTTGTCTTTGAGAAAGGCTTGCAGTTGCTGCCCGCAGTGAAGCACTCAGAACATGAGCCTGTTGCTCCCGGAAAGTCAGTTCCATCTCCTGCACCCAGCGCACACCTGCAACTGGAAGCAACAGCACCAGAAGGCCAACAAGCAGTAACTGCCGGCTTAACCGCATTTACCGGCTACTCCAGCGGTAGCCCATGCCATAAGCGGTTTCGATACTGTTAAAGTCGGGAGACATGGCCTGAAACTTTTTGCGGATACGTTTGATATGGGAGGTAACGGTATTATTGTCGAGCACCGTTTGCGCCGCATCCATCAGCTGCTGCCGGTTACGCACCTGACCGGGATGGCGGGCAAGACAATGCACAATCCAGAACTCCGTAACCGTAAGATCAACCATCTGGCCGCTCCAGCTGACGGACATACGATCAAGGTTAATAACCAGCTCTCCACGTTCCAGAACGTCTTCTTTTTCTTTTGGTTGGCTGATCAAATCAACCCGGCGCAGTAATGCATGCACCCGCGCCATCATATGGGCGATGCTGATATCTTTGGTGAGATAGTCATCAGCGCCAAGGCGCAGACCGGAGATTACATCCAGTTCATCATCTCGGGCGGTTAGAAAAACAATTGGCAGTGTTGGTGCCTGACTTCGCAACTCCCGACATAAGTCAAAACCGCCTTCGACTTCGTCACCAAGCCCCACATCAATAACAGCAAGATCTGGCAAAGCAAGGCGAAAACCCGCCAGAGCCGAGGGTCTGTCTGAATAATGACTAACCGTGTAACCGTAACGCTGAAAAGCATCACGATAGTTGGCTGCGATATCTGGTTCATCTTCCACAATAGCGATATGGCGAGGCATCTTTATTAGACCGGCGTTCCCTGAGAGCCCGCACAGGTTAACACATGCCTGTAGTTTCCAGCAGGAGCAGGACAAACCACTCTTGCCGCAAATCATAAAAAGTTGATACTCTTGCCGTGCCTTGGGGGAGTAGTCTCCATATCTGTTTGCCATTCCTATTGACTGGATTCTGCAAACCCGGGCGGGATGATCAGCTGTGTTGCTGTGTATTTGTCATAATATCCCGTCCCCGGACATTTCATGGAAACCCTTTCTGTCTCTACCCTGATGGTATTTATTGCCGAGATTGGCGATAAAACCCATCTTCTTGTTCTCCTGCTTGCCTGTCGTTATCGCAAACCCTGGGTGGCCGGAATGCTCGCTCCAGAAATCCTTCAGTGGATTGTGGGGTGGTCATTTTCGGAACGACTCTTGGCATGTTGCTGTTGTTTTTATTGGTAATAACTTGGCTGATCGCCTGCCCCTGCAATGGATTCGCCGTATTGCCGCTGCATTGTTTGATGGCTTGGGCGTTGCGGCACTACTGAACTGAAAACACTGCTGAACTGAAAACATTGAACCCCTACCAGGCTTCAAAAGAAGCCTGGTATTGTTTCGCCTTGTTATTCACTGGCCACCAACTCTTCACTGTTTTCCTGAAGCTTCACCGTCACTACACGCTCCATGGCATAGGCATCCAGGTTATTGGTTGGCGCATCAGACTGACGGGCTCCGTAGGCAAACTTCTGAATGCGGTGCGCTTCAATGCCTTTGCTGATCAGGAAACCACGCACACTTGCTGCCCTGCGTTCAGAGAGTTTCAGGTTGTATTCGTCTGCACCACGCGGATCAGCAAACCCTGCCAATTGAATATTCAGCTGTGGCTGCTCTTTCAGTAGACGAACAAGTACATTCAAACGGTTTTCATCCCGCATATTCAGAGTGTCACCAGCCGTGCTGAACATCACATTCAATTGCAGTGAATCCAAGGCCAGATCCTGATAACGACCAGCTTCCTGCCGGGCAATCAGCAACTGTTCCTGAACACGAGCCAACTCAGCTAGAGCCTGATCTCTCTCGGAACTGAGTTCTGCGGTCAGCACACCTGATTCATTTGCCTTATTCACGCTATTACCGAGCCAATCACCAGCAGCCATTCCAAGCACAAAACCAACAGGGCCACCAAGCACTGCACCAGCCACACTGCTACCAGCCACAATGCCGCTCTTCTCTTTTGTCCATTCACCCTGTTGCGCCTGTGCAGGCGCTGCTGCCGCAAACATCAACCCTGTCGCCAAAACTATTGCTGTTAGACGAGAAGCGCCTTTTTTATCGAACATTTTTTCAGTTGTCATCAGGTTATCCCTTTTCATCATCAGTCTGTGGAACTCACGATCTATTACACAAAACAAAAAGGGCATTACGGTGGCGGAGCTGTGATGATTTACGGAGCAAAAATGGCGAATTATGGCAACTGTTCCATACTCGCATGCAGAACAATCAGGGGATCCCCATGAATTCTCTCAACCATATTGGTGTGCTCACATCCGGTGGTGATGCTCCGGGCATGAATGCAGCAGTCAGAGCTGTTGTTCGCAGTGCTATCTATCACGACATGAAAGTAACAGGTATTTCGGAAGGGTATACAGGCCTGCTGGAAGGCAAACTCAAATTGCTCAACTCCCGTTCTGTGTCCAACATCATTAACCAGGGTGGCACTTTTCTAAAATCCGCGCGGTGTATGGAGTTCTACAAACCGGAGGGGCGTGCCAAAGCGGCTGAACAACTCAAGAAGTCTGGTATTGATGCACTTGTAGTGATTGGTGGAGATGGCTCGTTTACCGGCGCCGTAACTCTGGCCCGGGAACATAAAATCCCCGTTGTAGGTATTCCTGGAACCATCGATAACGACATCTACGGCACAGATTTCACCATCGGCTTTGATACCGCCATTAATACGGTTCTGGATGCAGTTGATAAGATCCGCGACACCGCCACATCCCATAACCGTTTGTTCTTTATTGAAGTGATGGGGCGTGACGCCGGTTATATAGCTATCTATGCAGGTATTGGCTCGGGCAGTGAAGAAATACTGATTCCTGAAAAATCTCGGGGTATCGATTATCTTCTACATTCTCTTAATCGCAGTAACCGTGCCGGAAAGACCTCCAGCATTGTTGTTGTGGCAGAAGGTGATAAAAAAAGCGGTGGTGTTTACGATCTGGCCAAAACTGTGGAGGAAAAACTTCCCGGGTACAGCGCCAGAGTCACCATTCTCGGGCATTTACAGCGGGGTGGTAAGCCAACCTGTGCAGACAGGGTATTGGCCAGCCGCTTAGGTGTTGCGGCTGTAGATACTCTTAGAGATGGAACATCCGGCGTAATGGTGGGACTCAGGGATAACAGGATTACGCTTACCGGGCTTGAAAAGGCCTGCAAAGAGACGCCGGATATGGATGCAGAACTTATTCGAGTGGCGGATATTGTCTCTATATAGAGCCATGAGAGAGTACAACAGGTTGGACTGCTTACAGCATGATCCAACCTGTTATTTTAGAGTTAAGCGACAGCTGACTACTGATGTTCCAGTTCGGATTCCCAGACAACCGTACCGGAAAACTGACGGGTCAGGTATTCACCATAACGCTCTTCCAGCTTGTTGCGCTTGATCTTGAGAGTCGGGGTTAACATATCGTTTTCTATACCCCAAACTTCTTCAGAAACAACGATATGATCAAGCCGCTCATGGCTTTCCAGCTCACTGTTCACTTCCTGCAAAGTCTTTTGCAGCTTAGCGCGAACATCATCAGACCTGTGCCTGATTTGCTCATTCATAACAACAATCGCCAGCGGCTGTTTTCGGCCAATGCCCATGACACAAACCTGCTCGATATCAGCATTACGGGCCAGCAAACTTTCAATGGGAACGGGTGCCACATATTTACCTTTGGCGGTTTTAAACTGCTCTTTTACCCGACCAATAATTTTCCATACACCATTTTCGTAAACACCCCGGTCACCGGTACGGAACCAGCCATCAACAAACGCGTCCTCGGTCGCTTGCGAATTCTTATAGTATTCCTTGAATACAGCTGCGCCCCGTATAAGCACCTCGCCTTCATTGGAGAGTTTCATCTCAACGCACTCTTGGGCTGTACCAATTGTTCCCAGCGACTTTCTGTCAAATGGAAAGTTAGCGCAGGATAAACCTGCGGTTTCTGTCATGCCCCAGCCTTCACAAATGGATATTCCAAGACGGTCATACCATTCCAGGATTCCTGGTGAAATCGGTGCAGAACCAGAAGCACATAACCTGGATTGACTGAGCCCAAGTCCTTTACGTATTTTTTTGGAAACCAGCTTTCCTACCAGTGGAACCTTTAAAAGTTTCTGAAGTTTCTCATCCGGTAGCTGGGCAAGAATCTGTGCCTGAAACTTTGTCCACAGTCTTGGCACTGACACAAATGTTGTTGGCCGGGCATGGCGAACATCATCAATAAATGTGTCTAATGATTCCACAAAGAAAATTTCCTGCGGGGAGTAAATACTTAGAATTTCTACAACACTGCGCTCGGTGATATGAGCCAGAGGCAAGTAAGACATACTGCGATTCGGAATACTTTTGTCGTGCAAAGTAACAGCGCTGCCACTTGCTGCAGCAATATTTTCGTAAGTAAGAACAACCCCTTTAGGCAAGCCGGTGCTGCCTGAGGTATATACCAGAGTAAAAGTATCTCCGGCGGCTGGAGTATTCACTTTCAGAAGTGGCCCATACCTCTCAAGCCAATCTGTAAATTTATCTGTGCCTGATAAAGTAGGGTAAGGGAAAGTGATAATCTGGGTACCTTTCTCAAACGCCCGCTCTGCTGCCTCAGTGTTATCCAACTTACCAACGAAAACAGCTTTAGCCTCACTGTGACTCATCACATGCCGAATCATGGAAGTTCCAGCCGTTGCATAAATTGGCACACTGATCATGCCCGCCATCATTATGGCCAGGTCAGCGATAAACCACTCCGCGCTGTTCTTTGCAAAAATCGCGATTCGATCACCTTTCTCAAAACCCTGAGCAAGTAAACCAGCAGCTATACGACGAGCCTGATCATCAGCCTGAGCCCAGGTTAAAGTTCTCCATTCTCGATTATCTGGTTGGTGCAACCAAAGTTGATTAGGGTGACGAGCAACATTATTGGCGAATTCTGCCAACGGAAGGCGGTATTCCATAGAGCACCTTTTTATTATTTTTATTTTTTTATGGGAATTATCCTGCCTGCACGTGAAGGCTTTAACAACACGCTGTACAAAAAATACATTGATATAAATGAAAGGTGCAAACAGGCAATCAGGTCAACGAGAAATTGACCTGACTGTTCAGAGAAAGTGAGAGCTAGCTGGTAACCTCTTCCATCAAAATCGCGTGACGGCAGGTTGGGAATGTTTCACAGACCAAGGCTTTATGCCCGGCATGCCTACCTTTAGATATTGTGCGTGCAACCATACGTGCCCCGCACTTTTTACAGCTTCGACTCTCTGACTCTTCCGATTGTTCAACGAATTTCTCAACAGCAGAAGATTCTTCTTCCTGAGAGTCATCCTGTAGGTCGTCGCACCCACGGGAATCACCAACAACTGCACAGGTTCCCAGAACATTATTCAAGCCTGTCGCCTGATAAACATCACGGCGGAGACGGGTGACATCAAAAAAGCCACCTGTTTCGTAAACCAGAAGTGGTAATTCCACCCTTTCACAAAACTCCCGTAACTGTGAAGTTTTCTTTTCCAGATTCTCGCCTTTATCCACCAGCACAATACCGCACTTTGGCAGCATTTTTCGACGGTCGCACAGCAAAAGGTCAAAGTGGCGGTTGCGCACTTTACCAGGCAGAGGGCTCACCATACCTGAGGAACGAATCACATCAGCAATATCTACATTGCGGAACAGATTGAAGTGCTCACGCACAGCAACATCCAGCAATCCATAGATAGAGCGTGAAGGCCCATCAAACAAAGGATTCTGCAAATACATATTACTCTGAGAACGCTTACGTAACAGGTAATGGATAAGAAGCCCAAAGATACAAAGCCCGCCAATCAGAAGCAGGGGATAAACATAAAAAGGCAGTGCGCCTTCACTGACAATACCTGTCACTTTTTCTACCACTCAGAGAATACTCGCTAGACATTGTTCGGTTTGAGTGCTTCGAACGTCCGCTGTTAATGGTGTAGGGTCTATTCACTTAGAATTAAACGCAGCTGTAATAATAGATAATGTAGCGAACAGGCAATGAAATAACCATATCCCACATGCCGAAATTCATGAGACTGCAAAGACAATTACATGGTTATTCGATTCGATAGACCGCTTTCTTTAACGCCATGGTTTACAAAAAATCAATGGAGGTAAACCATACAGAAACCTGGAGCCTTAATCTATGAAGGTACAACTATACACAAACGCTCCGGAACTTTTTCAGGCTCAGAGATAGAAACTCTTTTCTCCCTGCTCAACTCACCACTGATAATAGATATATCCCGCTTGCTGACACCGAACTGTTTAGCCAGAAACTTGATCAGGTAATCATTGGCTTTGCCATCAACCGGTGGCGCTTTGATACGAATCTTCAGGCTGTCTCCGTGCAAGCCTGAGAATTCATCTTTACTGGCTCTCGGCTGCAAGTGGCAGGAGAGAATCAGGTTTTTATCCTGCCAGCGATAAAACGACATTGTCTTCCTCAAACGACTGAAATTGGAGGGTATCCAGACTGACTGCTAGGCTCACTGCCGCATTCAAAAGCCGGAGCATCCCTTACATGCTGCAGATATTAGCCAGATTAGTTATCGGAGAACAGAAAACGAACAGAGTTTCAGCACTTTTCTTGATGGCGTTCTGGCTTATAGCACAAGCATGTTTTGCCAATGAAAAGCAGAGCTCTGAACCAGTCCCTATTAAAGGCCTTGTTATTTTCGGAGACAGCCTCTCCGACAATGTGAATACCTGGCGACTCAGCCATTACTACATGGGTATGCCCGACCCTCTCAATGAGGATTACAAAACTAATTATTTTCAGGACATCTTTGCCGGGCTAGTCCCCCGGGCGGTGACGAATATCGGCCCGTCTATTGTTCCTTTCCCAACCTTTCCAGCCCCCCCCTATGACCGGGGATATTTCTCCAACGGCCCAGTTGCGGTTGAATATATTGCCCTCTATGCAGGTCTTGATCTTAACAACCTTGAGCAGTACCGGAATATGGCTTTTGGAGCCAGCTGGACAACAAACCTGTTCGACAATCTGGTGCAGTCCTGGAGTCAAAAACGATTACCCGGCTTACGATTGATGTTTCAGGGCAAGATTCTGCCACCCAGCTTTTCTGCGGTGACGGATGCATTCTTGAAACACAACCCGCAGCTTGATCCAGACGTAATCTATGCCGTGTACTTCAATGGCAATGACTATCTAAATGGTTTCAGTGACCCTGCGGTCGTTGTATCCCGCCAGTTCACCAATGTTCGCAAGCTTATCAATGCCGGTGCCCGCCATATTTTCTGGGGGCTGGTTCCTGACTATGCGATGGCTCCCTGTTTTCATAAAGGCCCCCGACGGGATGTGGTGGCACAATGGGGACATGAGCATAACAGTTATGTTCGAAAGCTTGCAGAAGGCACTGCCCACGCCTGGCCGCAAGTAAAACTGATTCTTGGAGATATTGGAGAAATTTTCCGAAATGTTGCCCACGACCTGAGCCATGAAGGTGGCGTTCTGGATCGCCCATGCGTCAATGTCTATATACCAGGCTGTGACCATGATCCGGGTATGGTTTCACTCTTTCAAACCCGGCAGGCAACGGTGTGTGACAACCCTGACAAGTATCTTTTCTGGGATCAGGTTCATGCAACAGCAAGAGTACACCGCATTGCTTCTGGCTATGTTTGCCAACAGTTGATGAATGAAGGTTATAAACTCGACTGCCCGGATTTGCAGGAATTAAAAAAGCTCTAACGACGAGCCCAGCCACTCTTAGCTTTTGAAATTTCATAAACGTTAGCCAGCCACCCCGGAGCATAGCGATTTAATATTTCCAATACTGCTTCCATTGAGTGCCTGGCCTCTGAAGTTGCATTATCAGCAGAGGGGGTAAGTGCGTTTACTAACGGAACGAAGATTCTTCCTCCAATAATATGGGGCATATAACGCAGCAAATAGTTAAGTTCGCTATTCAGTGCGAAACTTGTGGTTCGATCAAAACGATACTGCCAAAGTGGAGATTTCTGCGGGGAGCCATCCCTTAATTCTAAACCTGGCCCAGCATACGTGTCGGACCAAACCAAACGGGGAATATTGGCACCAGGCAGGCCAAAATAGAAAAAGCTGTTCTCATAACTGTCTTGCGCCCAGCTTAACGGTTTTGGCTCATGCTCATATAACCAGACCAGTGTTGAACACTCTTGAGTGTCAGTAAAGAAACTCATCTCATACTTATGCCGAACATGCATAACGCCCTGCACACATTCAGCATAGGATTCCGTATCAGCAAGTTCACTGTAACAGTTCAGGGCATCGTTAACATGCTGCAAAAACCGGGGATGTAAAATGCTGCGGAACGAAGGATCTTGGTTCTCTCTTTCAGCCCCTGCAACCAGCCTTTGTTCAAGCCACGGTAACGGGTTCTCTGAATTTTCATCTCCAACATCCAGCACAATTCGTTTCTGAAAACGATTACGGTAATCAGTAATATCAACCTGAAGCTCTGTTTCTTCTTCATGTTTACCTAGCGAAAAAATCAGGGTATCAATTCGTCCGCGATCCATGATTTTCATAAGATGATTCCACACCTGGCAACCTTCAGGTGTTTTCTCATGTCGCTTATTTCGAAGAACCAAAGGTATACGATGCAGCTTCAACTCAAACTTATTCTCACCCTTATCATAAAGAGTTATAAACAGCTTTTCTCGCAGACAGGGCGGAAGACTGATATCAAGGCTGTCCAACATTTTCTTGGCTCGCTTTTTCCAAAGATTTCTTACCGCCCATTTGGAAACTAATGCGAAACCTGCCAGAGGGGTGTGATAGCTATAGAAGCGATTAGAATGAAAACGACTCTCTACGCCACCAATCAGCTTGGCAGCCATATACAGATACCCAGAAGACTTTCCGTTATAAAAAGCATTCCTGCTTTGTCGATACAACATCGACACAATGGCCAGAACAGTCATATTATGTGAAACGGATCGAATGCGCGGAGAAATCTCTCCATGGGCCACTGCAATAATTCGCAAGTAAGAATACAAAACCACCATACCGGAGGCTGGTAAAAGCCCACCGTATATAAAATTCGGCCCTGTTGTGCTCTTGAAATCGTCAGACTGCAGCCTTTCAAAAAAAACAATGCGATCTCCATATCGCATAAAGGTTCCATTCTTGTTCGATGCCCAATCCGGTAGAGCCCCCTGCCCTGCCGTGCCATCAATTTCTATATTATGTCTAATCTGGATTGGCGCTTCGGGCTCTGGAGGAAACAGTTCCCGATCGGGTGAACCTCCCACAGCCAGACAGCTCTGAGCCAATGTAAAAAGACTCAGAGCAATCAATAAGATGCTTTTGAGAGGCACAGTGCCGACTTCAACCATAGCTTGGTCTGCATTCAAAACGTCTCGTGCAATATAGTCAGCAGGGAAAGCACCATGGTTTTGTTTTGTTAAGCCTTAGATAATCTCTGTAGCAACAGGTTGCTGATAGTTATTATCCGACTTTTTAAGGGCATTCTTATTCTGGTCGATGAACTGGCTGGCTGCTTTATGAAGTTCTACGAGTTCTGCCCCGTCAATAAAGACGACGTTGCGACCGATGTGAAGAACAGCCGTCTGCAACTATGCGCCCTGACTGCCCGCTCCCTCCATCTGCACACAATCCCCCCCTATCCTTATTGTTGGTATTGCTAACTGATCTTTACGGCTATGCATTGTCTAACCCTCGTTCACTAAACGGATAACTCCACAGGAGGGATAGACTCATGCAAACACCCGTTCTCACAAACACTCAACCGTTTCCACAAACCTCACCCCAACAACCAACGGGTGCAAAAATCGAAACAGGCCAATTCGCAGGACTGAGCACACATCAGATACAACCTGAAAGCCAACTCGGTGAACTGAACACTCCACACCAGGTTGAGTGCAAACTCCGTGGCGGTGGTAAAGAAAGAACAGTTGATGAAATGACACCTGAAGAACTTGGCCGGGAAATTTTAGCCCAGCTCAACCCCCAGTATCTCAAGGTCTTTCACTCTCAGTCGAACTGGGAAACACTCCTGGACAAGTGTATTGATCACGTCACAAACCAATATCATTTAGAAATATCTTCTTCCCTGGTTGCCACACTTAAAGAAACCATAAGAAATAGGGCTTCTGTTGGCCTGATTCGTTCTCACCTCACCGCTATATTGCTGTCTTCCTCGGGAGAAAATTACCAAAAATGTAATGCGGCCATGCATATAGGCCTTCGCTTATGCGTAGAATGGAATTGTGCAAGAATCGACGAAGCTATAGATCGATGCGACAAAGCTGCAGATTATTCTAATTCCTGTATATCCGGCTTGAATGCACTGCTCGCTGCATGTATAGAGAATATGCGCCCTTCCGGAACGTTTTATCCTGGTGGACGGGAAAATGTTCAGAAAAAACTCATTCAGCTTCAACAGGCGTTGCAGGATACCAGCGCACATTTCGCCAGCACGTCCAAGAATAGGGGTGAACAGGGAACGTCTCTGGATAGTATCCCATGGGTAACAGCCGATAAGTCATCCCTACCAGCCAATGTTCAAAACCAGCTTGCAGCTGAGTTTATACCTCAGCTTTTGGCAGCCACTGAAGAGCATCAGGACAATGTTTTGCAACGGTTGGAGGAGAGGGCTGCCGTGATGTTTGAAAATCTCGAACGGTGCAAAGCCCTGCAGGATGAGCGCTACCGAATGCGTTTCAGAACATGTCGGGAGCAGGCTGCCGAAACGACACGCTTCAATTAAATATTTCCAATAAGAAGTGACATTTAAGCAAAACGGAGGCCGTCAGAACCCCTTCCAACGGAGCCAACACCAATGTCTTCGCTTCGCCGGGGTAAGCATCTGTGCATTCCCTTCTCGGCGCAAACCATAAATCACCCGAAATGCCAGACCAGATGGGCTGTATCAATGGCAATATTTTTCCGGCGTATAAAGATCAGACACTTTTCGATATGGCGTTTTGCTTTGTCTGGCAGCCTGCTTGGCAGTTGTCGGCATCAGCATCAACTTCCACGTGGCGCATTGCCAAACACAGCTCCGTGGCGCTGCTGGAGTTCACGCAAATACTCTTCCAGCCTGTCCAGCTGGCGGCCGACAAATTTATCCCGCTGCTCACAAGCTGTTATATCTTCACTGCGTAATTCGCTGATGCGATTCAGCCAGTCTTCCCATACTGCTGTGGTTTCCACCTGCACCAGCCACGGTGGCAAATCATCCACCAGCGCCTCACCTTTTGGTGTACTTTCCAAACGTCCGCCTTTTCTTTCTACAAACTCTCTAGCCAATAGAGTTTCCAAAATGCTGGAACGGGTAGCTGGAGTGCCTATGCCGGCACTGTCCCGAAGTAGTTTCCTTAACTGCGGATCACGAACAAAACGGCCAACAGATTTCATCGCCTTAATGAGTGTACGATCCGTAAACCACGCAGGAGGTCTGGTTGTTCGGGTTAACAAACGTACTTCCTGAAGTGGCGAGGGCATATGTTTCTGCACAGGTATTGGCTGAACCAGTGATACTTCATCTTGGGATTTCTTGTCTTTCGGAAAAGCCTGTTGCCAGCCGGGGTCAAGTACGACGTTTAATGTTGTGGTGAAACGACTGTGACTGTTACCCAATAAATCTTCTGCAGGAACGGCAATAGTCAACTTCTGCTCACGTATTTGAGCGGCTGGCCACATCGCCTGAACATAACGACGGGCAACAATCTCGTAAGCCTGCTGCTCATGTCGGGCCATCCGTTCCAGATGAGCAGCTTTGCGGGTTGGAATTATTCCATAGTGCTCCATGGGTTTAGTGGTGAAACACGAAGGTCTGAACGGTGCATATCCAGTATCCTGCCCGTTGTGTATATCTCTGACTCGCCCCGCAGCCATTTCCAGAGAAGGGAGACGAGACAGGTGTTCCAACACCGGATTTCGTTCATTGGGCTCATACAACGAAACCGGTAGTTCCGCATGTTCTGTTCGGGGATAAGTTACTAACCCATCGTTGTACAGCTTTTCAAGGACCTGTTGTGCCTTGGATGCTGTTAGACCTGCTGCCTTGTGCATCTCAGCCTGAAACTCGGCAAGGTCACAAGGCATGGGTGGCTGACGTTTTAAATCACGGGTTTTGCTACCCACAACAATCGCCTGACTAGCGACTAATAAAAGCCTGTCCCGGAAGTTATTCACTTCCTGCTCACCCACAAATAACGGTGTATCCAAAGGTTCTGGAGAACCTTCTCTGACGATTTTCCTGGAGGGTTCCCACTCCACACCGACGGGCATGGATTCAATAATCTCTGCTGTGACTGGCGGATTGTAACGGGCAGAGATAATCTGCCCTGCCAGATCAAATAACCCATCAATTAAAAAATGGTCTTTAGGAACAAAGCTCCGAATCTCCCGACAACGTTGTACCACAAGAGAAAGTGTTGGTGTTTGTACACGACCAACTGAGACTACAGACTTACGCCCAGAGCCCTGTCCAAGATGGTTACCCATTTTTCCGTGGCGGGCATAACAGGTGAGTGCACGAACAACGAATTGGTAAGCCCAGTCTGATCTGGCCCGCGCTTCCGATGCACGAAACCAGGATTTCATTTCCTCTCCACTTTTCAGGCGATTAAAGGTTTTGCGAACTGCTGTTTTATCCAACCCATCCACCAACCAGGCATGGCGAACAGCCCCACGAAAGCGACAATGTTCCAATAAGTGCCAGGCTATGGCGGTTCCTTCCCGATCCGGGTCGGTACTGACAATCACTTCTCCCGCACCTTTCAGGTGCTGGCGAATAACCTTCAAATATTGTGTTGGCGATTTGCCTTTTCGGCCTTTCTGGGGCTGGGATACCCGAAGATCAAAACTTCTTGGAATAGGCAGAAGCGTGGCAGGATTACTCCAGCTAGCATCAGGCTTTAATTCCTGTGGCTCCATCAATTCAAGCAAGTGACCGGATGCCCAAACAATAGTTACCGGCTTACCGTTCAGCTTGCCAACGCCGGAATCACCCTGAATGCGCCACCCCATAGCTTCTGCGATTTGCCGGGCCTGATCCCGCTTTTCAGCCAACACGACAACAGGTTTGCCATTTCCCTGCGACTGTTTTCCTGTATTGGTGCTCGCCATAAATTCACTGCGGACACGCCGCCAAAGACCTGTATAAATTAACAGTCTTCTAAATTAATCTATTTTTGCAGATAAGGCCAAACTCTTAACTTAAAGAAGCTTATCGGTCTCAAATCATTAACAGCCTTTTAGAAGTATTGGCTTCAAGTAACGGAGTGTATTTCTGTCCTGATCTCTCGCCAAGCTGGTCTATGATTGTCTCGCCCGTTCAAGCAGTACAGGCAACGCGGCTATCAACTACCTGAAAAAAGGATGGAGCTGGATGTTTAGCTCGTAATCAGTCTGCAGAAATCTCAATGCTTTGGTTTTTCCAGATGCTTAAGTGGCAGCTCAGTTCTGCTGATTGGAGCACGCAGTACAAAACTGGAATGGGCACCGGTTACACCTTCCAGCGGTGTAATTTTGTTAAGCAGGAATTCCTGGTAGTACTCCATATCCGGCACCATCACTTTTAACATGTAATCTGCTGCCTGCCCGGTGATGAGGTGACATTCCACAACCTCAGGATAATCTCGCACATGGTTTTCAAAATTGGCGAACCGTTCTGGGGTGTGACGATCCATACTGATATGGATAAAGGCGGTGAGTTTGAGCCCTAAAGCACCTGGAGTTAACCGGGTAACGTGATCCTGAATAATCCCGCTTTCCTCCAAAGCCTTAACCCTGCGCAAACAGGGGGATGGAGACAGCCCGATGCGGTCAGCCAGCTCCTGATTGGTTATACGGGCATTCTTCTGGAGTTCTTCCAATATTCGAAGATCATATCGATCAAAGTTAACACTCATTGCAGTACCAGCCACACAATTAAAATTATATTTCAACATGGAATAAATTTAAGCCATATTATTGCCCAAAAAGGCACAATTGGCACCATATTAGCAATCATTCACCTCTTTATTTTATCTACTATATACCCGTCGCCAAAAGTGACTCCCCGCAAGATCCGGGAAGAACCTGACCACCACAAGTGCGATGGTTAGATAGCAGCCTTACCGAGGCCGCAAAAAACAGCCCAAAAGGTTGGAGAGAACACAAAATACTGAGAAGGCTGGTCAAGAATGGCCAGCCTTTCTACTTTCAGGGGGCAAGACAAAGAGGGGCAACTATGGCCAATACAGAAATACAGGGATCATCCCAAAAGACATTCAATCACAACAAATACCGGGCTTTCCCTCCAGTAAAGAAAGCAAACCGCCGCTGGCCCGATAACACCATAGAAACAGCCCCCCTATGGTGCAGTGTTGACCTCCGTGATGGCAACCAGGCTCTGATTGAGCCTATGTCCGTAGAACAAAAATGTCGTTTATTTCAACTACTTGTTGAGATTGGTTTTAAAGAGATTGAAGTTGGTTTCCCTGCAGCATCCGGCCCGGACTTTGATTTTGTTCGCAAACTGATAAACGACAAGATGATTCCCGATGATGTCACCATCCAGGTGCTGACTCAGGCTCGTGAGCATTTAATCACCCGTACTTATGAAGCTTTAAGCGGCTGCCGCCGTGCGGTTGTTCATGTGTACAACTCCACCTCAACTGTCCAGCGTGAACAGGTATTCCAGCGTGACCGAGCCGGTATTATTAAAATTGCCGAAGAAGGTGCACGCTTGGTGGCCGAAGAAGCGAAAAAGCATCCGGATACAGAGTGGGTGTTCCAATATTCTCCGGAAAGCTTTACTGGCACCGAGCTGGATTTCGCCGTTGATGTTTGCAATACCGTTTTGAATGTGTGGCAGCCAACCCAGGAAAAGCCGGTTATTTTGAATCTTCCTGCCACTGTGGAAATGTCTACTCCCAATATCTTTGCCGACCAGATTGAATGGTTCCTCGACAATATCAATAACCGTGAATCGGTGATCTGCAGTGTTCACACCCATAACGACCGTGGCTGTGCTGTTGCTGCCGCAGAATTAGCAGTAATGGCAGGAGCTGACCGGGTAGAAGGCACTCTGTTTGGTAATGGTGAACGCACCGGTAATATGGACATCATTACTATGGCAATGAACCTTTATAGCCAGGGTGTTGACCCAACTCTGGACTTGTCCCGTTCCGATGATGTGATTCGTGTGTACACCGAAACCACTAATCTTCCCGTTCACCCCCGCCACCCCTGGTTTGGTGAACTGGTTTATACCGCATTCTCCGGTAGCCATCAGGATGCCATTCGCAAGTGTCTGCATCGTCGCAAAGAGAATGAGCCTTGGGAGGTTGCATACCTACCAATAGACCCTGCGGATATTGGTCGCGACTATCAGGAAGTTATTCGCATAAACAGCCAATCCGGAAAGGGTGGGGTTGCGTTTGTTCTGGAGCAGGAAAAAGGTCTACAGGCACCTCGCTGGATGCAGATAGCGCTTTCCGCTGCGGTTCAGGCTGAAGCTGAGAATAATGCGGCGGAGATTTCTGGTGATCAAATCTGGCAGATTTTCCAGAAGCGTTTTATGGCTAAGGAAGGTGGCTGGAGTATCGGTAATTATCGACTGGAACATTCCAATCTGGAAGATACCGTTGAAGTTGAACTCCATTGCCAGACCGACACCATCACCATAAACAGGAGTGGTAAAGGTCCTCTGGACGCCTTCTCAAATGGTTTGGAAAAGCTGGGAATACACCTCGATATTCTCGATTACAGCGAGCATGCTCTCGACAATGGCTCTGATGCTCGTGCGGTCAGCTATGTACACGCCAGTATTAATGGTCAACGTTACTGCGGTGTGGGCATAGATCGGGATATTGTTCTTGCCTCCCTGAAAGCGATGCTTGCAGCCGCCAATCAGGCTTTAAAAACTGATCAAGCTATAGCCTGATAGCTCTCTCCTGCCAAATGCTGCCCTGTAACACAGGGCAGCTTGCCGCCAGAATGGTGATTCATTATCTGGGGCTATAGGGTCTTCGAATGCCGTGATAAACTGCAGTGAAAAGAGACAGATGTAAATTAATAATAAAAATGATCCAACGTATTTCTGCTTTCTGTTTTATAACAACCGTAATGATGCTGACAGGGTGTGCCACACCTCTTGATCATACTAACCTCGTTAGTCAGATATCCCAGCAGATACACGCTCGCCCGGAAGTTATATCCACCAGCCATTTTGCTTTGCAGACGTTTCAGGTTATGCCCGGCACAAGCCAAACATTACGGGTATATATTGAAGGCGACGGTAAAGCCTGGGCACGACGTTCGCGCCCTTCCATGGACCCGACGCCAGAGAGTCGTCTGGTTCTGAATTTATTGGCATCTGACCCGGCAACCGACAAAGCCTATATAGCCCGCCCCTGCCAGTTTTTTATGAATAGTTTATGCAATATCAGTGTTTGGACTGACCTGCGATTCAGTACCGAAGCCATTGATTCTGTGAATGAGGTTTTAAGCACTCTGAAAGCTCGCGGCAATTACAAGAAGATAGAATTAATTGGATTTTCCGGAGGAGCAGCCATTGCTCTTATTGCCGCCACCAAACGCAGGGATATTACATCCATCCGAACAGTCGCAGGCAATCTGGATCCGGCTTATATCAACAAGATGCACAATGTCTCTTTTCTGCCCAAAGCCCTCAGCCCGGTAAAGTTCACCCGTGAGCTGGATGATATTCCCCAGTTGCACTTTTCCGGTTCCGATGACTCCATTGTTCCTCCGATTGTTTATACCGCTTATCGCACCTGGTTTGGTAAGCAGGATTGTATAGCGGGGAAAACGATTCCGGGAGCCACTCACCACAAAGGCTGGGAAGATACCTGGCAATCTTTACTGAATGAGCCACTTCCAGTTTGTGTTTCACTCCCTCCCCCTCTGAAATAACAGGCAAGCCTGATATTCCTGAACTACCTTTTCTGGCGATATGAAAAGAGGGCAGTTTGAGAATGCACTACTTGAGAATAAATGGCAGGGGAAATCTCTCAAGGTTAACGGCTTATCTTTGCTTCACTGGCACATTCATTCTCAGCATATTCAGTCACTCCGCTTGCGGGGAAGGGTTTCGGTTATTTGACAGCAACTGGTCGCCGGTCTCAGTCAATAAAACAGAACTTGGGTGGCAACATGTGTATCTATGTCACGGATGCAAACTCACACCTTCCTTATCCATTACTACATCACAGGGAACTATTTCCAATGAACCTTTAATATCTGAGTTCAAACGGGTTTACCGGGATGTATCCACTGAGCCTGATCTTATTCAAGGGCATCAGCGTTTTCATAGAATTCGGGCATCTGACCCAGTAACAGAGGGAAGTCCCCAGAGAGTTACTTATTTGATAACACGCTATGTCTCGCCAGATACAGGGAAATGGCATTATGTTCAGGTGTTTATTGAAGCCTCGCTTCAGGAAGATGCTCTTGCAGCAGAGCAAAAGTGGCTTGATCTTTTAACCAACGCCTATGTTCAGTCCAACACTCTTGAGCTATACGAAGATAACCACTCAGTTCATATAGATATTGCCCAACCAAAAACATCTCTTATTAATAGCCTTGTTGAAAAACTTGGCACCAATAAAATTATTGCGGGAGGCGCTCTGGTCTCCACTACGGCAATTGTAGTTTTTGGCGTTCGTGTCAGCCTGGGAGCGATGGGTGTTAGGGGTCCTTGCGGGGGAAATATAGCAACCTGCAAATGTACAGATGTAATGCAGGCAACACTGGGAGTTCCGCCTATCCATTAGTGGTACTAGACGCCATATGATTATCCCAGTTGGTATCCGGATACCGAAGGCGAGACGCTTCCTTCATGTCATATCCTTCATAGGAGTAAGTAATTAATTCACCACCACCATTGCTTACTGTAACTTGATTAGAGCCGGTTAATGCAGCACCAGCCACATCCGAAACATGGAAGCTGGCAATCTGGCGGCGAGCATTCATATTCCAGAACACTACCCGATTTCCTCTGGGCGTTGTTGTGACTGCAATCTGACTGCCCGGCAGACAAACAACACTGGCAATGTACTGAGACAACCCCAGCCACTGATCATCTTCAGCCACCATGGGTTGAATAGCTTCACCCCGACGATGTAAAGCTACCAGAGGTTGGATATCTGTTTTATCCCCTTGATACTGCATCCCGATAACAGCGGTTCCATCGTCAGCAACATCAAGATGGCGAATGCTTAACTGATGATGCCCAAAGCTTCTTTCTTCCAGCAATTCACCAGTATGTCTGTTGATATAACTGAGCTTTGGAGTCATCGACTCTAGGTTCAGCTTTTTACGGGGTTGGTCCGGATGGGTCAGAATGCCTCCGTTTGCCACAACCAGCGTTTCACCATCGGGATGCAGGCGCAACTCATGACAACCAATCCCGCGGGAAGAAAATTCATCAATCCGACTCCAGTCACTGACTTGGTAGCCCCCGATAACGCCTTCACCCTTTTGGTAATTGTTTTCTGTCGTATACAGAAAGTTGCCATCAGGGCTGAAAACACCATGTCCGAAAAAATGTCTGTTTGGCGCTGCTTCAAGGGTGCGGCTTAAAGACTGATCCTCCAGATCAACAATATACATTCGCCGCCCTGGCCTACGGTCATGGCATACAGCTATTCGTCCAGAAGGATGCAGGCTCAACCCATGAGCACGGCCAGGAATATTCAGAATACGCTGCTGAACAGTTTCCGGAGAAAAGATGCGGATTGAATACTGCCCTTTTCGATCTCGAGCCACACTCAATAGTGGTGATACATTCTGGGAAAATGAACAACCAGCAAGCGAACCTGCTGCAATAGCAGCTCCGCTCATTAATAACTGGGAAAGGAATTCTCTACGCGACAACATACTGCTTTAACCGATTTTTCTGACTGTTGATCAGTCACCATCATTGGAATTAAAACCGAGAGGGATACCCAGTTTATCCGGCACTTGACTACCAACAAGGTTTTTCAGATTAGTGAGACTATCAATAAGCTGAGCTATCTTTTCCCGCTTGTCGCTGTCTTTAACAGACTCTGTAAGTGTGGTGTTTTTCAGGGTTTCACTATTCACTATGCTTTCTGCATTATGGAATGCAGTTTTTACTTCTTTTGCAATTGCTCGACCTTCGTCATCAACGCCGGAAAGTCGATCATCCAGCCCGTATTCTTCTCCAGCTAAATACAACTGGTAAGAAGATGACAATGTTGTTCTCAAATGGTCCAGTGACGTCTGGCTTCTCCAGGACTCTGCCAAGTAAGCATTACCGCTTTGGGCATCATCCTTGCCGTAAGGCATTTTCAGCTTGCGAATAGATGTTTCCAGAGAAGCATAGAGGCTGCTCACCAGTAGTCCGCTAACCTGATATAACTCTTCAGCACCTTCATACCCCTGCTGAGCCATTGCTTTTAACTCTTCAGGGTAACGCTGCTCCCCTTCCTGCCAACCACGACTAAGTCGTTTAGCATTGCGTTGCATATCACCAATAACCGCCAACAGATACTGACAACGCACAGGTTCGCCAGCTAGTGAGGACACTTCAGAATCAAACACCAGATATTCAACACCACCCAACCCACGCGCAACAACACTGGCCTTGGCGATATTGGCATCAGTCCACTGTTTCTTACCTTTGTTCGCTATCTCCACAGCCGATTCTATTTTTTTGCGAATCAGGTTTTTACGGTCTGGCCAGAACTGGAACTTCCAGGCCATGCTGCCGAGAGTCACTGGCCCAAAGTTGATAATACTTGCTGCCTGCCAGCTTCCCATAGCCGCTTTCCAGCTCTCCTGCACTTCCACTAAACCGAAGGAAGAAGGAGATTTGCAATAACTTTCTGCGTGATCACTTAACAGGCTGAGGTTTTGTGAAAGACTGTCATACAGAGGTTTGACGACATTCGCCGTACTGATTGCCAGCTTAACCTCAGGCTCCTGCTCCGCAGGCTGGCAGCCAGCCAGCATCAGCATTGTCGTAATTGTTGCGGCAATTTTTTTGGGAAAGCTACAGCGAATCATTATTTGTATCTTATACATTATTTTCTAAACCCAACTTACAGGGATTCAAGGAACTGAATCAAAGCCTTTCTGTCATTGGGTGCCATAGCCACAACTTTCCCTCTGGAAGATTGCGCTTCACCGCCATGCCAGAGCACAGCTTCAAGCAGCGTTCGTGCTCTGCCATCGTGAAGGAAAGTGGCCTCTTTACTTACAGTCTGCGCTAAGCCTATTCCCCAGAGTGGAGGTGTGCGCCATTCCTGTCCATTAGCTAGAAATTCAGGACGATTATCAGCCAGTTCCTTTCCCATATCGTGAAGAAGAAGATCTGTATAAGGCCAGATTTTCTGATCTGACAGTTGCCTGGTTACAGCCTGCTCAACTGTTTTATAAGACGGTGTATGACAAGCAGTACAACCCGTTTCAGCAAACAGTTGTTTGCCCTTCAGTACTTCCGGGTTATCAACAGTACGGCGGGCAGGAACAGCCAGATGCTGGGTATAAAAGGTCACATCATCAAGAATATTATCCGACACTTCGAACTCACCGCCATCAAGAGCCTTTAAACATTTCTGTTGAGCTTCGGTGCAGTCGTCACGGAATAATGTGGAAGTAAGCCCCATATCACCAGCAAAAGCTCCGGCATTCTGTTGCCGCAAAGATGGCTGGCCTGCTTTCCAGCCAAAGCGGCCAAGTGCCTGCTTATTTATCTTCTGATCTTTTACCCAATTAGCCCGGCCAGATATTCCATCTTGATTGCTATCGTTTTCATCAACCTGGGCAAGGATGTCTTGCTCAGAAATTGCTTCGAGCAAACCAAGACCAATCATTGGAGGTGCGACACGGGGAGACATTTCCATATCTTGCGCAAACTCTCCGTAACCGGGGTTCACTATTCGGAAAACCGGCTTGCGCAATTCTGCAGTTTCACCTCCAGCAAGGGCGACTGTTTGCAACGTGTATTCAACAGTAATCTTACCTTCCGGGGTGATTCCAGGGTTAGCAAAATCCTGCAATTGCCCGCCATAAACCGAATCTGGCAAGCCACCTTCTTTACGAATCTTCTCCCAATCCGCTTCTGTTTGTGCAGGGCGACTTAATCGAATCAATAACGAAACAGCATTGGGAGAATCTGGCATAGGCGCATGGCCACGACCATCTTTGATGTGGCAGTTCTGACAACCATTGGTATTCATCAATGGTCCGAGACCATCTCTTGCGGTTGTCGTCGCCGGAGCAGTCACCCATGGAGCTTTGAAGAAGCTGTTGCCGACTTTGAAATCCAGCTGTTCGGAAAAGCCGAGATTGGCAGCAGGAAGCGAATAAGCATTGCGACTCTGGTCGTACACTGTTGTGCCGCCGCCAGATAAAGCTTCACCGGGCTCAGGACCTGACGGTACAGATGTATCACTACAGCCAGCCAGTGCAACCGCACCAGCCAGCAAGATCACTTTTTTGTTCATGTGTTCTTTTAGTTAAAGGTATGATCAGCAGTATCCGGGCTCAGGTTACCAACACCTACAGCACGTGCCAGCTCTTCAATTCCAGAAGTTTCTGCAACCAGAGCACTGATGGCGTTTTTAACGATCATATTACCCTGTTCATTATCGGCAGCAATCATCTGGTCAAAGGCGACACCGTTATTGGCTGAGTCAACCATAGCCTGAAGTGCCTTTTCGCTGTTACCAAACAAGGCTTCAACTTTTAAAGCGGCTTCAGCATTCTGAGCGGCCAACATATCCTTCAGGGAAGGACCAGAAATCACTTCACCGGTAGATTGAGCAAAAGAGCCCGTGAACACATTCTGAATGCCTTTGGCATTGTAGTAATGGGAGTTATGAGTGTTATCACTGAAGCAGTCGTGTTCGTCTTCTGTAGAACCTGCTTCCAGAGCAACCTTCATACGCTCACCCGCCAGTTCACCAAGGGCAAGACTACCCATACCGAACAGCATACGACGCAGAGCTTCTTTTTCTTCCAGTGCCGCGAACTCAGCACGATAGTTATCGGCAACACCTTCTTTCCACTGATCAACCATGTAGGTCAGGTCGTTAATCAGCAAGTCTGCAGCAGTCAGCAGGTATTCCCCGCGACGCTCACAGTTACCGTTTGTGCATGCCTCACCTTTTGCATAATCAGAAGCTGCACGCTGACCAGCACCAGGGTTAGTGCCATTCAAATCCTGCCCCCACAGCAAGAACTCAACAGCATGGTAACCAGTGGCAACATTAGCTTCGCTACCGGCCAGTTCATTCAGGCTGGCCAGCAAATCTGGAGTCAGTACATTCAGGTCAAGAGTTTCGCTACCCAGCTGCAAGGAGGAGCTAGCAATAATGTTGGCTTTGGCACCTTCGTTGCCCAACTCACTGTCGTAGCTGCTGGAATCAACATAATCTATTAAACCTTCATCCAGCGGCCATGCATTCAACTGACCTTCCCAATCATCTACAACTGGATTACCAAAACGGAAAACTTCACTCTGCTGATAAGGAACACGGGCAGCTAACCAGGCTTCTTTGGCAGCTTCCAGGTTTTCATCAGTGGGCGTTTCAACCAGAGTTTTCAGTGCAATACGCAGTGCTTCAGCCGTTTTCAGAGAGTCGGCAAAAGTCGCGTGGGCGATATCGGCATAATGGTTAATAACAGAGGATGCAGCAACGGCAGAAGATGCCTGTGCAACGGTGGCTTCTGATGGTTGAGCTTGTTCAGTTGCAGCCTGTGTATCATCATCTTGACTACAGCCAGCAATAAAACCTGCAGCCGCAACAGCGATCAGCGTTTTGCGAAAGCCTCCCATAAATCCCCCGAATAGAATGCAATTGTTGTGTAATGTTGTATTTAGATTCGAGGATTATAATGAGAATGATTTTCATTACAATAAGTAGCAATCAATTGTCACACTTTTTGTAGGGTCTAAAAAGAAAAGGCTCTGCACACTGCAGAGCCTTATTGATTAGAGCAATCTCAGCTGGTTATCTCCACCAGCCCCACTGCCACTTACCATGGTTTTTTCTAGCTTTGGCGTAGTTCATAACATGGTAGATATAGCTTTGCTCATGAGTCTTTCTGAACAGATGCGCACCAGGACCATCTGCATAGATAGCCACCTCTTCACCGGAATGAGTTTCTGACCCCATAGGGATCAGTGAAGGCTGACGGAAATCCAGAGCTTGCGTGTCCATACTGCTCAGGTCTACACGGCGCGGACCATCTACCCCCATAGTGCCAGGGCCATTGGCATACCCCAGAGTTGTGTAAGGCATATCATCGGAGGCCAGAAGTGGTTGATCATCACCATTTTTGGCCAAGCCAAGAATAGGGTTACCTCGCTTGGGGTAGCCGGACATTGTCATTACATGACCATGGTCTGCAGTTACAATGATCAGCGTATCTTTGGATCTGGTTTTCTCCCGAGCTACTTTCACCGCATCAGACAGGGCAATAGCATCACGCAGCGCACGTTGTGCATTGCCACCATGGTGAGCGTGGTCCACCCGGCCGGCTTCCACAGTCAGGAAAAAGCCTTTCCGATTCTTTTTCAGAATATCGATGGCCTTACCAGTCATCTTTGCCAGTGAAGGCTCACCGCCCGTATCATTCAAACGGTCAGCTTCATATTCCATATGAGAACGCTCAAACAAGCCAAGAAGGTGATCTGTGGTGTATGTATTCACGTTATCCAAATCTGCTTCGTTCCATACATAGGCAGAGTTTTTGCGATCTGCCCACTCGGCTGTCAGGTCACGACCATCTTCACGCTCACCAGTTTTTCCGGCATCTTCCGGATCATCCATTGTGTTAGGAATAAAGTTACGGCGACCACCACCCAAGGCAACTTCAATACCATCACCATAGGGGAAATCGATTAACTGACTGGCAATATCTGTACAACCACCCGCAAGAGCTTCTTCCGGCATTTTGCTGTCCACTTCCCAACCTCTCTCTGGAGAGTGCGCGTAAGCTGCGGCTGGCGTTGCATGGGTCAGGCGAGCCGTTGAAACAACACCTGTAGACATGCCAACTTGTTCTGCCTGCTCAAGAAAACTGGTCAGCTCGTTGCCAAACATGCTGCTGCAGTCACCACGTTCAGCATTCTGGTTCACACCAATAAAACCGATTTTGGTTTTTACCCCAGTCATCATGGCAGTCATAGTGCCAGCAGAATCCGGAACCTGAGAGTTGGTGTTATAGGTTTTTGCCAGCCCGAGATAAGGCATCTTTTCAAACTCGAGCAGGTTTTCTTCACCGTTACTACCATTAAGCTGACCCGCATAAATTCGGGCCGCCGTTACGGTAGAGATCCCCATACCATCCCCAACAAACAAGATGATGTTTTTCGCTTTTCGCAGACTGGGAATAGTTCTCAGCATATCCTGCAGGTCATCCTGACCTTGCTGATACCAGCCATTCGGAGTGTCTTCATAGGCTCGAACAGACACAGAAGACGCGGATAAAATTGAACCGATTAGAGCACCTGTAAAGACAGGTAGAATTTTGTTTTTCATAACCTTCCCTGATAACAGTCGTTTTAACCTGTTCAGATAATCGGCTACAAAAATGAACAGACTGTTTAAGGTAGATGAAAGTTTTGTGGCACTTAAAAGAAAAACGACAGAAGCTGTTATTCTTCTGTCGCTTTTTACTCAAACGTTAATCGACTTCGTAAACAGTTGTTGTTCCAGACACTTCATGACCAACAATAAGCAGAGCTCTACCGGTTGGGCTTTCTGATGCATCAACAAATGCCATGCCTTCCGGAGACAAGTCTCCTGCATTTGCCGTATCTTTTTTCGCATCAATATTAAAGTCCCGGTTATTGATATAGCGGACATACTCGGGCTGAGAAGGATTGCTTATATCGTACATAAAAATGCCGCCCGTCCGCTCCAGCCCAATGAAAGCGTAAGTTGTTCCGTCTACTTCTCCTACAGCTACAGCTTCAGGCTCTGGGCCTTTATCATCACTGCGGCTGTCACCTTTGGTTTTCTCATCGTTATTGTTGAAGTTATCACCCAACAACTCTGAAGTTATGCGCTCAAAATCTGATCCGGAATCAAAAACCAGATTACCGCTCTCATCCCAGATTGAAAACGAGCGGGCACCATAGGAATACAACTCTTCGTAATCCCCATTACCATTAAGATCGCCCATGGTTACAGTGACTTTTAAACGCCCAAGCTTTTTCTTGTCTGCTGCATCTTCAACATGAGGATGAGTTTCACTAATGGTCAGTTTGCCTACCCGCTTTTCTTCGGTAAAACCAAGGCAGCCATCTTCATCATCAAACTTTAAACCACCGGTGGCCAAACACTCAGATTCACCAGAAACCTTATACCAGTAATCTCTGGCATCACCTTCGTTCGCAGAGACTATGAAAGTTTTACCGTTCCGATCAAAAGAGGTAATTGTGTCTGGCTGGTACATACCATAAACACCAGACCATGGTTGAATATTTACAGCCTTGTCTTTATTGCTGGCATCAATAGGGGACTTCCCGTAATCCTTAAAGCCCAGAGGCTTGATAGCTTCGATCCTGGCTTCTTCAATATCCACAATAGCCAGCGCATTATTTTCCTGCAGGGAAACCCAGGCTTTGCGGGAATCTGATGACACGGTTATGTACTCAGGCTCGAGATCCTGAGCGACTGATGCATTTCGCCCAAATATGCGAACATCAGAAGACAGCTCAGAGGCGCGGCTGCCACCAACGTTAAAGTCGGTAAACCCAGCCGTTCTCACCGCAGTAGCTTTGTCTTCGACAATAGAAATGATGCTTACAGAGCCTTCTGGATCATTTTTATAGTCAGGGGATGGCTCGCCTTCGTTGGCAACCAAAGCAAAGCGACCATCCGGTGTAAAGGTCACCATATCTGGCAGTGAGCCAACAGTGACATAATCACTGAAGCGCGTATTGCCCTTCTCATCCAGCTTATAGAACGCCACCACACCCGATGCCTGCTTGTTAGCATTTTCAACAGCAACGGCCAGCAGATTACCTTTTACAGATACACTGTTGGCAGCACCAAGTTTCACGAAAGGAATATCTTTTTGTAGATCCAGAGAATTCTTTCTGGACATATTGGAATCGTGGAGAGAATTGGCAAGGGGAAGGCTTTGCAATCCGGAAGCATCAAGAATGTCTACAGTCCCGGAAGCAGAGTTCACAACAAAAACGGATTGGCTGCTGGCGTGCCAGGCAACAATTTCAGCCGCCCCTTTGTGATACTGCCCGGAAACATAACGGCCGATTGGCTTTAAATCTGCAGGAGAAGACTTTTCTGTAACCTTCTGATGTGCACTGCAACCTGCTACCAACAATGTAAGAGTCAGAGCACTGCCGGTAACAAGTTTTTTCCCGAGCGGCTGTTTCATAAGATTCCTGATAATTGTGATTGTGTCAGCAGCCTTTGTATAAAGATTTCATGAATGTTTTATGACAGGCAAAAAAAAGCCACCTGAACTTTGCAGTTCAGATGGCTATTTTTGTTGTTATTTTTCAAAGCATTTCTTGGTTCTTATGTAACCCTCCCCTCTCTGGAGATGGTTAGAATACAGAAACAGAATACTTCAGGTACAGACGGTTGGAACGGTCACGGTTCTTCAGGTTGTCATCTGAATCAGTTTTGTTCACACCATCAGCATTAGAGGTCACGTGCAGCCATGCTACAGACAGGCCTTCCAGCTGACCGTCGAACTTGTAGGAAACGTAGCTGCTGAATTCCTGACGACCAAAGTTGTCGTAGTTCTTAGCGTCTTTGCCTTCAGCGTACACCATGTCGATGTTCAGGCCAGACAGACCAAGATCAGCAAAGTTGTAACCTGCAGTTACGACGTAAGCTCTTTCACCTTCCTTGTTGTAGTCGGACCACTGGGACAGTGTAGTGTTGAAAGTGCCAGCATTACCTTGCTCTGAATCATCAGTTTCAAAGTCACCATCGCTTACTTTGTTATAGCCAAAGCCAACGTAGGCATTGTCGAAATTCAGGGTAGCATTCGCGTTGTAGTAGCTGGACTCGTACTTGTCGTCAGTACCGTTGTACAGGTCGCCGTTGTCTTCAGCTTCACCGTAACGAACGTCAGTGTCCAGGGTCATGCCATTGCCAAGATCAAAGGTGTAAGCGGCCTTTACGAAGTTTTTGGCAAGATAATCTTTTGATTCCAGGCGCTCTGCTGTGAAGTCAATACCAGCAATAGTGTAGTTAGCGCCAAGAATGCGGATGTGATCAACCTTATCTTGGCTGATGAGCGCATTGGTGTTCTCGTCACGCTTCGTGTTCACAGTGAGATCATTGGAGAATGAAGAATCTTCACGGCTACTGGCACCAGTAATTTGAGATGCATAAACAGTCAGATCTTTATAGGCTGCGGAAACATCAACACCATTAGAGCTTGCATTCAGAATACGAGAACCAGAGTTTCCATATAGTTCATAGCCACGCTTCTTAACACCAACTGTACCCTTTAGAGCAAGCTCACCAAAGTCGTACTTAGCTTTCAGATAAGCCTGCTGAAAACCAGAAATATCTGTAGCTTCACCATCGCTGTTCTTACCCAGGTTGGTGATGGAGGTATCATCTTTGGTTTTCAGATTATTAGCGAAGCCGGCCGTAACAACTACACCAACCATGTCGTTTACGTAGCCAGTATCGAAATCAGCTACAAGAGCTTGAACCCACTCATCACGGTAGTATTTCGGGCTGGAAGCATCATCTTTCTGCTTCCAGAAATAGTTCTTGTAGGTCAGTTTCAGGCTGGGATCAAAGGTAACAGCTTCCGCGGCTTGTGCAGATGCCGAAGCGGCGGCTGCTGTGGCCACAGCAATAGCGAGCGCTAATTTTTTCATTGTTAGCTCCAGATGTGTGTAGTGTGTGCTGCACTTAAATCCGCACTAACAGCAGAAAATCAGGGGCACTGTTACTGCAGGGTCGGTGTGTAACGACCACAAATAAGCGCTGACTGATTATCGGAAGACATGAGCAACAGGGTCACGGGAATAATAACGATCACCCTATCGCTTTTTTTCATACTTCAGAGGGTTCTACCAATGTTGTTTTTAGGAAAGAATGTTTCGCCTCAAAATAGCGCGTTTACCTGATGATTTACGCTGGCAACACTCCTCAAAGCTACGCTTAAGTCGTATTTAAGAAAAGCAATCCTGTTTTCTACCGATTACTTAAGAAAAGCTTCCTCTATAACATATTTAGAAATTGTCAGCATTGCATAAAACAAGGTCCTAAATATGTCGGCAGTCCAATTGCGCCAAAACCATATGGCCCAACTTTCAAGAATAAATCTTAACCTTCTGCCACATCTAAATGTTTTGCTGGAAACAGTGTCTGTTTCTGAGTCTGCCAGAGTGATGTGTGTGGCTCAGTCCACCATGAGTAAAATCCTTGCCCAGCTTCGTGACTTTTTTCACGACCCATTATTGGTAAGAAAAGGCAATCACTCTATTCTTACCGATAAAGCTCAGTCTCTGAAATCACCCATCAAAACGTTGATGGAAAGCATGAGCACACTCTTCGATAACCAGAACGAAGATCCCAGCACCAGTACCCGGACATTCCATATTGCACTGGGGCCGCAGATGATGGACATCATCATGCCGCCACTGGTCGCTGAACTGCACAAGAAAGCTCCCGGACTCAAACTGGACTGTCGCCCTGCCAGTAGTGCTGTTCAGGAAATGTTAACGGGAGGTGATCTGTGTCTTGCCATTTGTAATATGGAAGATCAGATGCTGCCCGGTCTGAAATTCCACGACTTTGCTCCAGCTTCAGAGTTATCTCTAATCATGGATAAAGATCACCCTCTCGCAAAGAAGCACGTTATCTCCAAGTCGGATATGCTGAGCTATTCCTATGTACAGGTGCGCAGCGGCTTTAACAATAGAAAGGGAATTATTGATTATTTCCAGAAGCTGGGCCTGGATAGTGAAGCCCATTATTCTTTCCCCAGCATTAAGGCAATGCTGCTGGCATTGGAAAACACAGAGTTACTGGCGTTCTTCCCTAATAATTTGCAGCTGGATGTCACCAGCAATAATCTGGTAATGCGCCCCATACAGGAACCTTCACCAAACCTGAACTTTCGTATGGCCTGGCCGGAACATTGGCAGTACAACCGTCTTCACCGCTGGTTCCGAGAGTTGGTCAGTGATGTGACCTGTCACTCCGCTAATGAGTATGCAAAAGCATCTCCCCTGCCAGCAAACTGTGGCTGCTAATACGCCTTCTTGGCAGCCAACGCCTAATAACTGAGCAGCCAAACGACCTGATAGGGCTGTAAGGTAATTTCTTTAAGTGGTTCATCTGTTTTTTTATGGATCACTTCGCCGGAAACCAGATCAACCAACGCCTCTTTGTTCGCAAATTCTTTTGAAAAGCTGGTCATATCAACGGTCTGCATACCGGTTGTCACATTATGAACAGCCAATAGAATCCGGTTGTTATCACCTCGTCGTAGAATCGAAAACAAACCATGCTGAATATCCACTATTTCCTGTGGGCTATCCGGGTGAAAGCAGACTTCCGCACGGCGAGTTCTTAACAGTTGCTTCATTTTGCCAAAAACAACGGCGGATGTTGTTGTTGGGTTATTCAACTGTTCTTTTAGTTCAGATTGTTGCCACTTCTTGCGGTTGATAGAACGGGTGCGACCGGTTTCTTCTACCAGATCAAGATCATTTTCAGTGGCAAACAAGCTGTGAATGTAAACAGCAGGAATTCCTTTCATGGCCAACATAATGGCCTGTGAGCAAATAAAGCGTTGAATTTGCCAAGTGTCCTCTCCTCGTCGGGTTCCTTTCATGGCATCAAACAACGAGATATTGATTTCATAAGGCGCCTGCGAACCATCAGGCAGTGCTCGCATACTGACAAACCCACCAAAACGGTGCATAGTTTCTACCAGATCATCCACCTCCCGTTTTGGCACAATACCTTCAAGAGCCCGCAAGCCGATACCGTCATGGGATGCGGTAAAGTTCAGGGCTGTGCAGCCTTTCGGATACTCAGGCAACTGTTTTGCCCATTTCACCAAATGTTCCGATGTTCCACGGTTTAAGGCGTGAAGAATAAGTGGTGGCAATGGGAACTGGTATACCATCTGGGCTTCATCACCATCCCCAAAATACGACAGATTCTCATCACTGGGCACATTGGTTTCTGTCAGCAGAATAGAGTCAGGGCGCATACATGACATAATCGCCCGCATGACTTTTACAACAGAATGAGTTTGCGGAAGATGTATACAGCTGGTGCCCGGTTCCTTCCATAAAAAAGCGATAGCATCCAGACGAATCAGTGATGCTCCCTGTTCCATGTAAAGAAGCAGTGTTCTGACCATCTCCAGCAACACTTCCGGGTTACGGAAGTTCAGGTCTATCTGATCCTTACTGAAAGTAGCCCAGACATGACGAATACCACGGCGAGTCCATACTGGTGCAAGCAGAGAGGAATTTCGTGGCCGAACAACCTGAGAAAGATCCTCCTCAGGTTCAGGTTCAACAAAGTAAGCGTTACCTGGTGGGTGGCCACTGACAAAATCAGCAAACCAGACACTATGTCGAGACACATGGTTGATCACCAAATCAGACATAAACCGGTACTCCCGACTTAAACGTCTAATGTCTTCCCAGTCGCCCAGCTCAGGGTCAACCATCCGGTAGTCAATCACGGAAAATCCATCGTCAGAGCTATAAGGGTAAAACGGCAAAATATGAAGGCTGCTGAAACAGTCACGCATGTGTTCTGCCATAAACTCAGACAATACACGCAAAGGCGGGGACGACGATTCCTGCATATTACACCGAACACTGTCTCCATAAGTGATCAGCATGATATCGGTTTCATCCCATATCTGGTCATGCCCGTGGGGCACCACAGCCAGATGATCACTCACCAGAGCCAGTAATTGCTCAAGCACTTCACCAGCCCGGCTTGGATAAAGATGGCGCAGAAGTGGTGTTAATGTACGGGCCAGTGCACCTTCATCGTGCGCCCGGCAAAACTCCTGATTGCACACATATGTGAAATCACCCATCGCCATAACCCTGAAATCTCTCTTTTACTCTGTATTCGCCAGTGTCAGCCAACGCAACTGGCACTTATTCTGCTTATAATACCCAGCAATTTAGACAAGGAAGCGAACCTGCAATGCTTAGTAAATGTCTTTTCCCTGTAGCTGGATACGGAACCCGATTCCTGCCTGCCACCAAATCCATGCCTAAGGAAATGATGCCTGTCGTTGACAAACCTCTTATCCAATACGCTGTTGAAGAGGCCATGAACGCAGGCATTCCGGATATGGGTTTTGTGACTGGTCGAACCAAACGCGCCATAGAAGATCACTTCGATATCAATTATGAGCTGGAAAAAGAAATTGCTGGCAGCGGTAAAGAACAACGCCTTTCCAGCATCCGCGAACTGATGGCAGCCTGTACTTTCAGTTACACCCGCCAGAAACAAATGCAAGGACTCGGCCATGCCATCCTTACCGGCAAGACATTGGTAGGCGATAACCCCTTTGGCGTAATCCTGGCTGACGACCTTTGCATCAACCCGGAAGGTCAGGGTGTGCTGGCACAGATGGCAACACTGTTTAACCAGTTCCGTTGTACAATTGTAGCTGTGGAAGAAGTTCCTGAAGATGAAATTCACAAGTACGGTGTTATTGCTGGTGAGGCCATCAGTGACGATATTATCCGGGTCACCGACATGGTTGAAAAACCCGCCAAGGAAGACGCTCCCAGCAATCTCGCGGTTATCGGTCGTTATATTCTGACTCCGGATATTTTCGATATTATTGAAAACACGCCTCCAGGCAAAAATGGCGAAGTACAAATTACCGATGCCATTCTCACTCAGGCCAAACAGGGCTGTGTGCTGGCTTATCGCTTCAAAGGCCACCGCTTCGATTGCGGCAGTGTTCCAGGTTTTATTAATGCCACAAACTATGCCTACGAAAATCTGTTCAAAGGTTAGGGGCGTTCTCAATTAAGCATACGACTCAGTATGACTGCCAGTCATTGCTTGCATAAAGCAATGACTCGCAACTCCCTCCTAAATTTTACAGTCGTTTAGCAAAACCCATCATCTCAGCCTACTTTGTAGACTCCCGCAGCTTGCTGCCCATTGATGGTTTGGATAATGCTTGCTCATCGTCGTTTTCTTGCCTCATCCCTTCTTGTCTTTGCACCATTTCTCAGCTCGCAACTGACCGCCCAAACAGCTCCCAGTATGAGTTGTGGCAGCTGCGCCACACTTATCAGTGAAATTCAGGGTAACGGTGGAACCAGCCCCTTGATCCCAGCCGGCGCAACGGAATCGCAGGAAGTTGTAATTGAAGCCGTTGTGACCGCAAACACGCCTGAAAGACTGAACGGCTTTTTCCTTCAAGAAGAAGTAGCCGATGAAGATGGTGATCCGGACACATCTGAAGGTCTCTTTATTTACGGGGAACGTTCAGAACTGAAAGTAGGAGACAAAGTGCGCGCCCGTGGAGTGATTCGGGAATTTTATGGCCAGACTCAGATGGTGCTGAGTGAGGTCGCCGTATGTGGTGTTAATGCCCTCGGAGAAGTTAAAGCGGCAACCCCCAGTAAAGGGTTGGTGCTGCAAGAAATGGAAAAGTATGAAGGCATGATGGTGAACTTCAGTGGTAGAAATACCCTGAGCGTTACCCGCAACTATAGCTTCGACTACAGCTCTTACCGAAACAATATGGAGGTGAGTCTGGGCGGGCCTCTCTTCAAACCAACACAGGTTCACCCTCCCCTTTCGGATGCGGCCATTGCTTTAGCGGAGGCAAACGACAAGAACCGGATGACTGTGATTACAGATGGAAGTCAGACCAACGGACAGATCAGCTACTATCCCGCTTTCGGCCCTTATATTCATTACATAAGAGTGGGTGATTTCATCAGTGATATGACCGGCGTTGTTGCCTACCGCTATGGTCGATACGAGTTGCTGCCAACCATGACTCTGGATACCTACGCCTTTCAACATAATTTTTCTCCCAGAGTTGCCTTTCCTTCTCCTCATACCCATGGAACTTTACGGGTAGCCAGTTTCAATGTGCTGAACTACTTCAACACTTTGATGCCGGATCACAAGGACAACCCTTTAGGAACAAACCGGGGAGCGACAACGGAGAGAGAATTTCAGTTGCAACGGGATAAAATCGTAGAGGCTATTACACGTATTGATGCTGACATTATTGGCTTGATGGAAATAGAAAATAACGGTTTCGGAACTGGCAGCGCTATTAATGATCTGCTTACAACTGTGAACAGCCGCCTTCCCGCTTCGGAGCATTACGCCGCCGTTCGCACCTATGAATCCGGCACGGTAGGAACAGATGCCATTACTGTTGGGCTGGTTTATAAACCAAACCGCATTGTCTTGCAGGACAGTCTGCAAATCATTGCCATGCCTGTACAGCAGTTCACCCTTACCAGCACAGATGATGAGGAAGTCAGTATTACGAAATCCATGCGCCCGACTCTGTTGCAAACGTTCAGAGATAAGTTTTCTGGTGATGCCGTGACTGTTGCAGTCAGCCACTTCAAATCCAAAGGTTCTATGTGTTACGAAGACTACATGGAATATGCCGACCCCGATGGCAAAATCCCTCTCGATGGCACCCGTATCAAAAGGGGCAGCAAACCCACCGTTCCTGGATATCAGGATGACTTGCAGGGGAGCTGTAATGAATTTCGGGTTGCGGCATCCAAACATCTGGGAGATCACCTGCAACGTATGAATTACCTGCTGACAGATAATGTGCTGTTAATTGGCGACTTTAACGCTTATGGGCAGGAAGACCCTGTTCGACTTCTGACTGGCGGAAAGTCTATGAAACAGCCAGTTACAACCTCATCAAACACAACAGTCAATTGCCGGGAAACTACACCTCAGACCCTTGATAAAGGTTTTGGCATGGTAAATCTCGCCACCAAAGAGCACGGCAGAAAAATATATTCCTATAGCTATGATGGTGAACTGGGTGCACTGGATCACGCTCTTGCCAACAAGACACTGGCAACCAAAGTGATAAATGTACAGGACTGGCATATCAATTCCGTAGAGAACACGCTGTTTGAGTATCCCGATAAATACTCAGGCGATCTGCCAAAAGATCTCGGCCCTTTCAGCGCATCAGATCATGATCCTATATTGATCGATATCGACTTTTATTTTTGAACCGGAAAAGAAATACAGCCCTGAAGAGTTCAAAAAATCTCCACCTGTGATTACTTTTTGCCTTAAACATCAGAAAAGCGGCTTATGAGCCGCTTTTCTGCATTTTGCGTGACAGTTATCCACAACCACTGTAATTTATGCTGCGAGTCCTTTTCCGCATTATAAAAACCAACAAGACTCGGTTCAGGGAGTGAAATGGCTTTATCAAGACAGCAAATAAGAGATGCCGCTACAGAGCTGGCTATTAATGCTGGAGTACACGATCAGTTTCCTGTACCTCTGGAGCGTATTGCTGAATATCTTGATTACCAGTGCCTGCAATTTCTCCCCGACGATACCACCAACAAAATCTCCGGTGCGGTGAACCACCAGCAAAGAAAAATCTATGTAAATGGCGATGATCCCGCCAGACGTCAAATGTTTACCCTTGCCCACGAAATTGGTCATGTTGCATTGCATGGTGAGGTAGAAGGCAATTTTATCGATCACCGCAGCCCCGGCCCAAAAACACCAAAGGAGTTAGAGGCCGATATGTTCGCCAGCGAACTTTTAATGCCTGAATTCCACTTCCGTTCCAGCTGGTCGGAATGGGATGGCGTACCTTCCTTGATTGCCACAGTCTACGGCGTAAGCGAACAGGCAGTGAAAGTGCGTGCCAAGATTCTCAAGCTGAGATAAATAGCCCTGAACTAAAAGAATAAAAATAGGGAGCAAGGAGTGGCAACCACCAGCACAGCCCAGAGGGATATAAGCAGCCAGCGGAATACAAGCAGCCAGTGGGATACAAGCAACAGTCCTGTGGATAACTCTGGTGAGGATATCTTCTCCACCCTTGAGAATCGTGTGCAACAGGTTCCTGTGGACTCTTTGAGCCTTCGAGCACAACAGGAAGCAATTGCTGACCTCCAAAAAGAGCAGTTAGCCTGGTCGAAATCCCGCCGCAGACATCGCAAGGAATTTGATAATAAAACCTTTAACCTATTGCGCTGGCAGGTTGGTTTTTTATCCTTGTTTGTGCTGCTTCAGGGTTTTGGTTTATGGGGCTTCAAACTGGATAACTGGGTATTTGGTATTTTTGTGAATGGCAGCCTGATTTATACATACGCCATTATAAAATACATCGCATCCGATCTATTTAGTGGTCATGGCGATGTTTTGAAGTCGGATAAAGCAAGAGCGGATCAAGAATAATCAAAACATCCCCAGCTCAGATATCTTCCGGGTTCCCCTTGTCACTGAAATAGCGTTGGATACCTGCCAATTCGGTTTGATTAGCAGGTATTAGTAAAGGCAAGATCAGTCTTTATTGTGCTTAGTGATATGCAGGGTCATACCTTCGGAACCTGTAACAATAACAGTTGTTCCTGCGTCTAATGTTCTCTCAGCCTGAACTTTCCATTTGGTATCACCGATCTGGACGCGGCCATGACCTCCGGGCAGATTCTGATCCAGCACAACAATACGCCCAACCATTTGGGCAGCCCGGTTATTTAATAAAGGCTCTTCACTGTTGTACCCGGGCTTACGGAAAAGCACCCACCAGCCCAAGGTAAAGATAATTGTCGCAACACCAAAACAACCAAACTGCCAGGCCCATGACATATCAGGTAATAACCACAGAATCAGAGCCTGAAGTATCGCAGCAACAGCCGCACCGAGTAAAAAGCCACCAGCCCCCAGAGCTTCCAGCCCAAGAAGCAGAAAACACAGCACTACCCAGTGCCATGGCTGAAGCTCTGTGAAAAGTTCCATATCAGTTAGCCTTTCCTTTAGTTGTGGCTTCTCCCACTAACTCTTTAATACCTGCCAGTGATCCAATAACATTCCCTGCTTCCAAGGGCATCATGATTACTTTGCTATTTTCAGCACCACCAATATCTTTCAACGCTTCAACATACTTTTGCGCCACAAAGTAATTGATTGCTCTTGGGTCACCTTCAGCGATCGCCTTGGATACAACATCTGTCGCTTTACCTTCCGCTTCAGCCAATCGTTCACGAGCTTCGGCTTCACGCTTGGCAGCTTCAAGCTCACCTTCAGCTTTTAGAATTTGTGCTTGCTTCTCACCCTCGGCCACTTTAATTGCAGCTTCTCTGGAACCTTCGGCTTCCAGAATCTGAGCACGCTTTTCACGTTCTGCTTTCATCTGGCGGGCCATGGCATCAACAAGATCCTGAGGCGGTGAAATATCCCTGATTTCTATACGGGTTACTTTAATGCCCCACGGGTCAGTAGCCTCGTCAACCTTATCCAAAAGGCTTGCATTAATACGATCCCGGTTGGAAAGCATTTCATCCAATTCCATGGAACCGAGAACAGCACGAATATTAGTCATGACCAGGTTTTGCATAGCGCGCATCAGGTCATTCACTTCGTAGGACGCTTTTACTGAATCCTGAACCTGAAAAAAACACACAGCATCTGTGGTGACCTGCGCATTGTCGGAAGAGATCACTTCCTGAGGAGGGATATCCAGAACCTGCTCCATCATATTCTGCTTTCGGCCAACTCGGTCCACCATGGGTATCAATATATTAACGCCAGGGTGAAGAACACGGGTAAATCGTCCTAAACGCTCAACCGTATAATTAAACCCCTGAGGTACGATCCTTACACCGGTTAGCACCAGTACAGCTACCAGCACAACAAATACTATCGCTGTTACTTCCATTTTTCTCCTCCCCTCATCTCTTCTGATATCAATCCTAAACACGACTGTAGCGCAGGGGGCGCCAACTGTTAATGGTTTCCCCGTACTCACAGAATCACGGAAGAGTTTACTACCATGCCACGATGAGAGCCCCTGATACTACTCAAAACGATCCGTTAGAAAGTACATCAATAGAGACGTATACCGGTGATAGTAGTATGTATGATTTCCAGGATGCCGAACACGACCTGAAGCTGGCAGACGATCAGATTCTGTATTCATAAGCAACAATAAGCTAGCCTGAAGGGATGTTTTTATTTTTCAGGGAAGCTCATGCCACTTCAGCCTGCCGTTTCTGCTAACTGTGATAGTTTATTTGCAATTAAAAACCAGCTTTCAGAACTCCCTGCCTCTCTTTACACCAAGAAACCAACGCTGACTGAAAGTTCAATTGGCGTTCATACCCGCCATATTCTTGAACATTACCAAATGCTGTTCACTGGGTTACCAGAAGGAATTATCTGTTACGACAACCGAGTGCGTAATGAGGTCATTGAGCGGTCTATATCATCAGCTTTATCAACACTGGATGGTATAACCAGCCACCTGCAAACCCTTACTAAAGTTGAGGACCAACACTTGGTACTGAAAACTGCAGTTGCAGGATATACAAATGATCGATTATCTATAAATACGTCTCTGGTGCGAGAGTTAGCATTTATACACAGCCATACAATCCACCATCAGGCGATTATCTCTATGTTACTGAAGGCAGAATCTATTCACGTTGCCAAAGACTTTGGTGTAGCCCCGGCAACATTACAGTTTCAAAGACAAACATTATCCAGTAACAGTTGAAGTTTCCTTTGAGTGATATTTATGGAAAGCCTTGTAACCATCTTCCCCCAGATAGCGAACAATTGCTTTTTTCTCGCTCTTTAGAAGGTCAACAATAATCAAGCCATCCAGTGCATCGTTAAACTCTCGATCCACATTAAAACCTACAAATGATCCATTCAACTTCAGATACTGCCTTAGCAGGATAGGAACTCCCCTGTCTTTCTCCACAAGCTGAACAAGTTTGGAAAGCTGCTCGATGTCTCCCATCCCAGCCAGCATTTCCCGGCTCCATGGTAACCCTTTCATATCTGGCAGCGGTTGGATGGGTTGAACAAGGTTGGCTAACTCTTTATCAAAATTATTTTCTTCCAGACTCATAGCCATCAGGTATCTGGACAGGTTCCGGTAATCATTACTGATACTCACAGGACCAAACAAAACCCGGTACTGTGGATGACGAACAATCCAGCGACCAATACCTTTCCATAGCAACTGAAGGGGCATAAGGCTTTTTTGGTATTCTGGCCGAATGAAAGAGCGCCCCATCTCCAGACAAGAGCCAAGCTTACTTAGAAACCGCTGGTCATACTGGAACAGGTTTCTGGAATAGAGCCGATCAACCCCTCCCGCACTCACCAGTTTATCAACCTGGCCAATTCGATAAGCGCCAATAATTTCCTGACTTTCCCGGTTCCACAAAAACAGATGTAGATAGTGGCGATCAAAACGATCTATATCTGTTTCAAAGCCAGTACCTTCACCGACTTTACGGAAGGCTATTTCCCGGAGTCGTCCGATTTCCTGTAAAATATTGGGAACTCCACTCGCCTCGGCACACCAGACCTCAAGGCTTCCTTTCTCTAGCAGAAGCGCCTCTGTCGGCAGTTGTTGGATATCCTGTGCCAGCATTTCCACAGACACTGGTTTTGAAACAGGAGTACTCGCTCCCGTTTCTTTTATATCGCTCTTTTCACTTTGTGTTTCTGGGGCCAGTAGAAGAGTTCTTATTCTTAGGGTATTTGTAAGAGCTTCACCAGCAGGGATATTCCTTAAACTGGAAAAAGGCTCAATACTTCCACCATATAACTGTAATATTTGCCCTCTTTTATTGAGAAGCTCACGAACAAGCCTTGTCGTTCTTAATAAGGGGTGAATCCGCCCAAGCAAATAGAATAGCCAGCTGTTTCTGCCATCAACATAAACAGGGAGAACAGATGTCTGGGTTTGCTTGAGGATTTTTCCGGCAGTGTCCCGCCAGGGAGCTTCTCTTATCGTTTGTTTTTCCCAGTCCCAATCTGCAACTTCTCCAGAAGGAAACACAATAAGCAGGCCTCCATTTTCAACCCATTGTGTGGCCTCCTCTACTGCTGCGTGATTGGCTTTTTTTCTTTCTTCCCGAGAAGACCCAGTAAGAATATCCACACCGATAAAAAGCTCTCTTAAACCCGGTAAGGCATTAAGGAGTTGATTAGAAAGAACCTTTACATCGGGGCGAATTTTGAGACAAGCATCCAACAATGCAATCCCTTCAGCTCCACCAAAGGGGTGGTTGGCGATAACAAGTAGCGAGCCCTTTTCCGGTATACGAGAAAAGCTTTGCCCATGGGTTTTGTACTGGAAGCCTAGCGCCTTCATAGCTGCTTCCAGAAAGTCCTTACCTTGATGATCGGTAATATTTTGGTGGTACAACTTGCCTAGCTGGCTAAGTCCTGTGGCTTTTTCTACTCCTCTCATTAAAAAGCCACGACGACCTTTCCACTGGAGATGAAATGGCGATTGACTGGTCATTCCCAGCTCCCTTATTGTTATTTTTATAGGGTTTTAAGCCTGCCAACACTTTTTAAGCAGGCTTGGATTTCTCAGGCTTTTAGCATCAGGATGCTGCGTCACTCTGCTGGTCATAAAGCTCCATTACAATAATGACGGCAGAGGCCACCAGAATTGCACAGGCATTTATAAATAGAAGACCGCCGTCATCACCCACAATATTCCCGGCAGCATCAAACTCGGGCATGTGGATACCAAGAGGCGTAAAGAGATGGAAGAAAACAGCTCCTGCCATTATGCCAAAGGCCATCACGCCTCCGGTCAGGCGCATTCCTGCCAATAACAGAAGTGAAGCGATAAGTTCAGAAATACCCACACCCCAGGCACCATAGACTGCAAACCAATCAAACCCGGACCACTCCCCAAGAGTGCCAAAGATATGAACAGTTTCCGGCGATCCCGAGAACTTAAAAAACAATGACTGAATAAAAACGATTGAGATGTAAATGGCTAAGCCAATTTTGATATATGACTTCTTCATTACTGCCTCCCTGGCTTGTTTTCCGTGTGCTGTTTTTCTATTCCGTTAGGTTCACTATAGGTATAAAACAGCTTGACGAGAATCCTTTCACTCTTTAAAAAGAGAAGTGCTTCTGTTTATTCGGTATCCGGATATTGGCGACCAAGCTTGGTCTCTTTCAAAAAACCAGACACCACCTGACGAAGAGCCCCGGGCTTATGCCCCCGATCTCGATTTATAGCACCAATTTCGAACAATGTGTTGTACTGGGTAAAGAGAGTTTTATAAACCTCCCTCAGTGATGATTCTGAATCCCAGATATGAGCAGCCTCACTGCTGATACCATTCACTTCTACAATCCGGAAGTCTTCGCCATTAAGTAGTGAACGCTCATTAGCAAAACGAACATCAAAACGGCCAAAGTAAAAACCGTTGATATCTTTGCTGACGTGATCAAAGGCACTGGTTAAACGTTCGGTTATCAGATCCCGTCCATCCCGAAATATAGCTCCGCGGCTATGACTCCCAGCAAAAGCCAGACGAAACGGCTGCCCGGGTTCCAGAACATCATCTAACTGTTCGCTGTGACGCTTAATATAAAGGTGAGATAACTTTCCAGCTCTTCTATCTCTTTGAATAAGGGTTCTCAACGTATCAACACCATTGCCATAAACATAAGGCTGGTATTTCAAGGTAAGAGAAAATATCTTCCCTCGAGTTTCTCCAGGCTTACGAATATAAAAAACACCAGCTTCAGGCTCCCATGGAATCAGTTCCTGTAGAATCACCACTGCGTTATCCGGAAAAATACGAAAGTACTCTTCAAGCTGTTCATCATTGCGGACTATACGAACGCCTTCTCCTCGGCATCCCATATCAGGCTTAGCAATTATCGGAAATTCCAAACCATATTGCTGCATTTTCTTTTTAGCATCTGATAACAAATCAACCAGATCGTTTTTCCTGTTTGTAAGATGAAACCATGGTGCAATAAATTTCTTGGCGTAATCACCAGCCTGCAAAAAGTTATCCGCTTTTGATTCTCCAACCAGGCCACCAAGATAAAACCCCGGGTTGGCACATAAAGGAACAGTTAACCCACGGTATCGTATTGTCTGAAAAAGCCAGAGAAACACGACCGGAAGGTAAACAAGAAACGTTGGCCAGAATTCAAAAAAGGCTAAAGCCCTGCCTTTTCTAGGGAGAGGAGGCATCCCCACATGAGCCTGTTTGGCTCCAAATGTTGGCTTGATAGCCTGTTCAATAAGATTTTCATCTCTGTTTCCAATCATCCCTGATCTCCAGATAATTCCCGATTCGTCCATTCAGGAATCGCTGACATACATATAATAATACTGCCAGCAAAGGTACAAGAGCCCACTTCCAGGCTCCCAACACTCCCCAAAAAGAAGAGTTTGATAACTGCAAGCCAAACCAGTGAAACCCACTAAAAGCCAATGCAACCCAAACAAAACCTGCAACACTAACTGCCACGATAAACATTTTCAACGAAACTGAAAACAACCCACAAGCCAGATAACAAGGCAACCTCAATCCTGGTGCAAACCTGACAAGGAAAATTGTCAGGAATAAATGTCTGGAAATCCAGTGTCGAATAGCTTGTACGTGTTTAAGATTTATTCGTTTTTTGATAAAAGAAAAACGTGCAGACAACTTCCCTAAAAGGTAAAGCCCCACATCACCACTCACTATTCCCAGAAGCAGCGCAATAAAAGCCAGCTCTGGTAAAACCTTATCACTCGACGCAAGCAGCGCCCCGGAAACAATAGCTACGTCTTCAAGTACAAACGTTCCAAAAAATAAAATCAGGAGAATTAACCAGGAATGGGACGCAGCATCAGCCATCTCAAAAAAATCCATCAGCACTCCTGAAGGCACACTGGCTGAAGATAACAACTGGGAACCGAGACAAAAACCACTGGGAAAACCTGTATTTCTATTATTATTGTTTCCACTAATTATGCTTTTACATTAATCCAGCCAAGAGAAAGTCGCAAAGGGGTTTAAAAAAAATAGACATGTTTTTTACAAAGGCCGATTGCTACAGGTACTTCCGCTAACAAATGAACATTATTGTTCACCCTTTCTGCTTAATAAGACACTGAGTGTATTATTTTGTAATAAAGCCCCGGAAAAACATGCCCACTTCGTTGACAACTTCTTTATTTTATCTGAGTATTCGCAACTGAAAATCCGACTTTATTGAAAGAAAAATCAATCTTGGCATTTTCATTACACAGAACATTTCTTAAGCAGCCTTATATTTTGGCTAATTTCTTCTGTGATAATAAATACTGTGGCGCCTTTGATGAAAGACCATTGAGCTGCAAAGTCGGGTTGGATCAGAATTCTAGTCATATAAATAGTTATTAATTCGGGGTTATATCATGAACATGTTCGAAGAAATTATGCATCGCCTGTCCAGCAAAACCCGTATGCGCGGCCTGTTCAAAGATGTTCACTTTGAAGACTTGGAGCGCATCATTGATCGTATGAACGGCCTGCTGGATGAAAAGCGCGCCGCTTATGAAGCTGATCAGGCTAAAAACAAACAGAAAGAAGAAAGCATCGAACAAATTCGTAAGATGCTGGAAGAAAAAGGTCTGTCTCTGTCTGACCTGGGTGGTTCCGAAGAAGCTGCGCCCAAGAAACGTCGCAACGTAAGCAAGTACACTTTTGAATATGTAACTAAAGCTGGTGACACTGTTCAGTGGTACGGTTCTACTACTGGCCGTCTGCCAAAAGACTTCCAGGCTTACCTGGATGAAACTGGCAAAAAGCGTCTGGACTGCGTAGTTGATCAGGAAAGCGAAGACTAATCTCTTCCATCCTGTGACAAAAAGGAGGCTTGGGCCTCCTTTTTTTATTGTCTAACCATAATCTGATTTATTCCGGCAGGTTTCTAACCAGAAGAGAAAACTCGTCTGGCTTCATTCCTTCAGGAAGAGGAATACGAACCTGATGACCTGAGCCAGGGGCCGCAGAAACACTTGCACCATTCTTGTCTTCCAAATGTTCCAAAACAAAAGAATGATTTCCCGCTGGAGTCAGAAGCTCAACATTGTCGCCTTTCTCGAATCGGTTTTTAACATCAACAGTAATAAACCGATCATTGGAATCAACAACCTCACCAACAAACTGCTGCTTTGTACCAACAGAGTTCCCGCGCTCGTAGTTCTGATATTCATCATGAACATGACGACGGTAAAAACCCTCGGTATAACCGCGGCTGGCCAGATTCTCCAAAGTGTCCATATGAGCCATATCAAAAGGTTTGCCCGCTACAGCATCATCAATTGCCTTACGATAAACCTGAGCAGTACGCGCAACGTAATAATGAGACTTGGTGCGCCCTTCAATTTTCAGGGAATGAACGCCCATTTGCGTTAAACGGTTCACATGTTGGATCGCCCGCAAATCTTTGGAGTTCATAATGTAGGTGCCATGCTCATCTTCAAAAGCTGGCATAAAATCATTAGGACGGTTTGCTTCCTGCAGTAAAACAATATCGCTGGTTGGCTCGCCATCACCCAATGTCGGCTGATTGGATGATGCAACCGGATCATAATTAACAGGAACAACATCACCTTCGGTCGTTTCTTTGGCCTCATGAGCCTGATAGTTCCAGCGACAGGCATTGGTACATGTGCCCTGATTGGGATCCCGGTGATTCATGTAACCGGAAAGCAGGCAACGGCCAGAGTAGGCAATACACAGAGAACCGTGAACAAAGACTTCCAGCTCTGTATCCGGGCACTCTTCCCGAATTTCCTGAATTTCATCCAGCGATAATTCCCGGGAAAGGATAATCCGGCTTACACCCTGCTGAGCCCAGAATTTTACCGTAGCGAAGTTAACAACATTGGCTTGTACAGAGAGATGGATTTCTGTATCTGGCCATTTTTCCTTCACCATCATCACCAGACCGGGGTCTGACATAATCAGGGCATCCGGGTTCATGGCTATAACAGGCTCCATATCCCGCAGGTAGGTTTTCACCTTGGAGTTATGGGGAGCAATATTGCTGGCAAGATAGAATTTTTTACCCAGATCATGAGCTTCCTGGATACCGCTAGCGAGGTTTTCCAGTTTGAAATCGTTATTACGCACCCGCAAGCTGTAGCGGGGCTGACCGGCATAAACAGCATCCGCTCCATAGGCATAGGCAAAACGCATATTACGCAGGGTGCCGGCAGGGGAGAGAAGTTCTGGCTTCTTCATAAAACTACCCGTGTGTTTTTCTATAAGAGCTACAAAACAGCCATGGAGAGAGCATGAGGTATAGCGGTCAGGAATTTCACGGCCTTTATACGCCGATCGTAAAAATGAAAAAACCCGCACCAGGCGGGTTTTTTCATTTATCTGACATGTGTCAGAAGAGGCTGCAAGCCCAGAAGCAAGATCTTACTTGATCTTGGCTTCCTTAAAATCGACATGCTTGCGGACCTTTGGGTCGTACTTTTTGAAAACAAGCTTATCCGGAGTGTTACGCTTGTTTTTGGTAGTGGTGTAAAAGTAACCAGTACCAGCTGTGGAAACCAGCTTGATCTTTTCGCGAATAGCCTTAGCCATTGTCGTTATCCTCCAAAAATCTCAGGTTAGACGCGTTCGCCGCGAGCGCGCAGCTCGGACAGGATCACGTCGATGCCTTTCTTATCAATGATACGCATACCCTTGGAGGAAACACGCAGACGCACGAAGCGCTTCTCGGATTCTACCCAAAATCTATGGTAATGCAGATTTGGCAGAAAACGACGACGAGTTCTGTTCTTCGCGTGGGAAACGTTGTTGCCGACAGCGGGACGCTTGCCGGTAACTTGGCAAACTTTAGACATGTGATTAGCCTCTCTAACACTCGCTGACCGACACGTATGCCCGCCAGCTAGTTTTTTATACCGGATGCCGCCATTACAGGCGACAGCTTAATCTTCTGGGGCACCAAGCAGTGATCCGGACTCAAAGACGGAGCTTTATACCAGAAAGGTATTCTACGGGCAAGAATCTATGCAATTAGCCATATAAAAACAAACGGTAGTACAAGGAAGATTATCTCACGATTTCACGAGATTGAACGACATTACATAAGTCCACGCTCAGCCAGGGAAACGGTTACCCCGTCCCCCACCACCATATGATCCAGCACCCTCACATCAACCAGCGCCAAAGCATCTACAAGACGACGAGTTATACGCACATCAGCCTCTGAAGGCTCTGCAATACCAGAAGGGTGATTATGTGCGAAAACAATCGCTGCTGCATTATGGGCCAAAGCTCGCCTGACCACCTCTCTTGGATATACAGCCGCACCATCAATTGTTCCCTGAAACAATTCTTCAAAGGCCAATGGCTGATGCCTGTTATCCAGAAAGAGGCAACAAAAGCATTCTGCACACTTATCCCGAAGGTGAATCTGTAAATACGCTCTTGTGTGATCGGGAGATGTTAGGGCACTTTCTTTGAACAGTATTTCCTTCTGATGCCTGCGAGACATTTCCAGCACAGCTTGAAGCTGGGCGAACTTCGCAGTACCCAATCCACGATGACGACAAAAGGTATTCTTTTCCGCCTGTAATAAAGCCCTCAAGCCACCAAACCCTGAAAGAAGCTCTCTTGCCAGATCCACAGCAGAACATCCCGGTAGCCCTGTCCGTAAGAAAATAGCCAGAAGCTCTGCATCACTTAAACTGGTTGCACCTTTTAGAAGAAGCTTTTCTCTTGGTCTTTCGTCCGCTGGCCAGTCAGTAATTGCCATTCGTTTTCACTCTGCACACCGAGGAAATGAAACTGCCAAGGCTAGACCAGCGTACAGCTATTCGCCTCCCACCCACTCCAGTGGATATAATGGGTCGATTCACGCTCACGGATTGAAGTACCAGCGGTTTAAATTATGCACAGACTCAACAACAAGCGAATACTGCTCGGCATTACCGGTGGCATTGCAGCCTATAAATCAGCAGAAATGGTTCGTCACCTGCGCAAAGCTGGCGCAGAGGTTCACGTTATTATGACTCCGGCAGCCTGTGAGTTTATTACTCCCCTCACACTGCAAGCGTTGTCTGGCAATACTGTTCACACCAGCATGCTGGATCCGAAGGCAGAAGCCGGCATGGGCCATATAGAGCTTGCCAAGTGGGCCGATGCAGTTGTGATTGCTCCAGCCAGCGCTGATTTTATTGCCCGCATGGCAGCAGGCATGGGTAATGATCTACTTTCTACCATGTGTCTTGTTACACAGGCACCTATATATCTTGCCCCGGCCATGAATCAGGGTATGTGGCTAGACGTTGCTACCCAGAAAAACTGTGAAACACTGACCAACCGCGGCGTCAAAATGTTTGGCCCGGATGAAGGTTATCAGGCCTGTGGCGATGTTGGCCCTGGTCGCATGCTGGATCCAGAAGTTATTCTGCAAATGCTGGCAGAACAATTCGATACCGGTCTATTGGCAGGCAAGAAAGTTGTTATTACCGCAGGCCCAACCCGGGAAGCGATTGACCCCGTTCGTTACATTTCCAACCACAGCTCTGGAAAGATGGGCTTTGCCCTGGCCTCAGCAGCAGCGGAAGCCGGAGCCTCAGTCACTCTTATTTCTGGCCCTGTAAATCTGGAAACTCCCGAACGTGTGAACCGCATTGACGTAACTGACGCTCGCAGTATGTACGCAGCTGCCATGGAACACACCGAGAATAGCGATATGTTTATTGGGTGTGCGGCTGTTGCAGACTATCGCCCGGAAACGGTTGCTGACGCCAAAATCAAGAAAGATCCCAACGAGCCGGATCAAACCATGGCGATTAAGCTTGTTCGTAACCCGGATATCGTTGCGTCAGTAGCAGCCAAAGAGAATCGCCCTTTTGTTGTTGGCTTTGCCGCTGAAACCAATAATGTGATTGAGTACGCAACCGATAAGCGCCAGCGTAAAAATCTTGATCTGATTATTGCTAATGATGTCAGCGACGCCAGTATCGGGTTTAATAGTGAGGATAACGCTGTCACCTTGGTTGGGCCTGATTTCGAAGAGCCCCTAACCAAGAGTTCCAAGCGCTTATTGGCCAACCAGCTGATTGAGCTGATTGCCCGCTATTATAATGAGACTTCCGAGCCAGCCTCTGATCACGCCACGGATGTATCTTAAGAACCAAGGATAAGAGTTATTACTATGCACCTGAAAACCCGCATTCTGGATGCCCGTCTAGGTAAAGATTTTCCTTTGCCAGCCTACGCTACCGATGGTTCTGCTGGTCTTGACTTGCGTGCCATGCTGGACGAACCAGTTACACTGGAGCCAGGCCAGACTCAACTGCTACCAACAGGGCTTGCCATTCACCTGGACGATGCAAACTACGCAGCGATGATCCTGCCTCGCTCAGGCTTAGGGCATAAACACGGGATTGTACTGGGCAACCTGGTTGGCTTGATCGACTCCGATTACCAGGGGCAGCTGATGGTTTCTTGCTGGAATCGTGGCAACACCACCTTCACAGTAGAGCCTGGCGAGCGCATCGCCCAGCTGGTGATTGTGCCAGTGATTCAGGCAAAGCTGGATATTGTTGAAGACTTTGAAGAAACCAACCGCGGCGCTGGCGGCTTTGGCTCTTCTGGTCGCCACTGATACCTTATCTACTCTATAGTTTTTTCTATGTTTTGCAGGCGGATTCCGGTATTTGGTTTTCGTCTGTGGCAACATAAGCGCTTATATTAAGTGTTATAGCTTCACCAATCAGCACCAATAAGAATTCGGAGCAGGAATGGCATTACCGGGCTTTAAAGCCAAGGATAAGGCTAAAGAAAGCGGAAAGAAGAAACCGCAGGAAAACAGTCATGTATTAGCACCCATGCTTTCCACCCTTGGCACATCTGCTGGCTTGGTAAGTCTGCTTTTTGCTGCTCTTTATTACTTCAGCATTTATTCCCCTGGTCAGAGCAATTACGAAACCCAGGTTCAAGCCATTACGGAACAATCTGCCAGACAGCTACAGACTGCACTGAAACACGCCCAGCTTCAGGCGGGGCAGCTGGCTGCACTTCCCTCTATAGTCTTGGTTATTGCAGATGATGATGAGGGGCAAAGCAACCGCATAGCTGATCTCGAATACGTGCTTTCACCGGCACTGGGACACCAGACCAGAGTTTATATTTTCACAAAAAAACTGGATGAAGTAGATCCGCAGGAAACAGGGTTTGCGGTCATAGATCTGGCTCGCAGAAGTCAGCAAGGTGAATCCACTGTTCCTGAAGCGGCTCTGACCAATGGAAAGTGGGGGCTTCTGGTCGCCAGCCCGGTCAAGGAAGCCGACAAAACAATTGGAACGGTGATATTGAGCCTGCCCGCAAGCCAGGTACTGCAGACTATCCAGCCCATTGTTCCTGACAGTGGCCAACTGCAGATATTTCAGTCCGGCAAAAACTCTGGGCGACCTGTTTTCACAACAGGTACTGGAACCTCTTCCTCAGACAGAACCACAGTTACTCTTCCAGATTTGGACTGGAAAGTTGTTTTCACACCATCGGCATCTCTGGCCGACCTGATAATCATCCCTTGGTGGCCGGTTCCTGTTGTATTACTTTTGGTTTTCCTGACAGCTGCGTTTCTCATCCGGCAATTGATCTTGCTGGGGCAGAATGCCAATAGTGCAGATATCCGCCTGCTCACTATTTTGTTAAGAGAGATTGCGTCTGGTCATGAACCAAAGTTCGCTGGTTTTAAACAACCGGTTTTTCGAGATGCGGCACAATCGGCTATCAAACTGTTCTCCGGCAAGTTTGTACAACAACACATTGAAGATGAAACAGATCCAGTCGCAATAGTGGCTGAAGAAGAATCTCCCCAGCAGTCCATTGTTGTTGAAGAACCTGAACCCGTTGAGGAAACACCAACTCCAGAGCTCCCAGAAACGAACAATGATGAATTTTCCTCACCACTCTTTCAAGATATGAGTGACTCCGCCTTTGAGGACATTGATCAACTGGGCTCTCTGGACGAGATAGAAAAAGAACTCGAAGACCTTGGAAGCACAGATGATAAAGAACCGGCACCGGTTGCGGTGTCTGTCCCTGCAAGCATTTTCCGGGCGTACGATATTCGCGGGATTGTTGGAGATACTATCACTCCGGGAACAGTCGAACTGATTGGCCGAGCCATCGGCTCACACCTGAAGACCTGTGATCAAAACACAATTATCGTCGGAGCCGATGGGCGGCTGTCTAGTCCAGAGCTCAACGAGCAGTTAATCAAAGGTCTGACCTCTACCGGTACCAATGTTATTTCCATCGGAACAGTTCCTACACCGGCTCTTTACTTTGCCACACATGAACTTGAAACCAATTCCGGAGTGATGATTACCGGCAGTCATAACCCTGCCACTTACAACGGCTTTAAAGTTGTTATCGACGGGGAGACTCTCTCAGGTGATGACATTCAAGCACTCTACCAACGTATAGAAGACAACAACTTCACCAATGGTCAGGGGCAGGTGACGTCTGTTGATGTTCTGCCGAATTATCAAAGGCGGATTCTGGATGACATTGTCCTCTCTCGCCCTCTCAAGCTTGTAGTGGATTGTGGCAACGGTGTTGCTGGTCGCGTTGCTCCGCAGCTGTTCGAGCAACTGGGTTGTGATGTCATTCCTCTTTACTGTGATGTTGATGGCAGCTTCCCCAATCATCATCCAGACCCTGGCCAGCCAGAAAATCTGCAAGACCTGATTCAGAAGGTTCAAGAGACAGATGCAGATCTGGGCCTGGCCTTTGATGGCGATGGTGACAGAATCGGTTTGATAACCAATACCGGAACAATAATTCATCCGGATCGCTTGCTGATGTTACTGGCCAAGGATGTGGTATCCCGTAACCCTGGTGCCGATGTGATCTTCGACGTGAAATGCACCCGTCGCCTGAATGGATTGATCAGCGGTTATGGTGGCCGCCCGGTTATGTGGAAGAGTGGTCATTCCCTGATTAAGAAGAAAATGCAGGAATCCGGTGCTCTGCTAGCTGGAGAAATGAGCGGCCATATTTTCTTCAAAGAACGCTGGTATGGTTTTGATGACGGCATTTACAGTGCAGCTCGGCTGGTCGAGTTACTTTCCAGCGAAGTATGTGATCCAGAAATGGTGTTCCAGGCTTTTCCAAACTCTGCCTCAACACCTGAGATTTCCATGTATGTGGGTGATGAGAAAAAATTCAAACTGGTAGAACGCTTTGCCAATGAAGCGACGTTTGAAGATGGCAGCACCAATACTCTTGATGGTATTCGAGTAGACTACCCGTGGGGCTGGGGGCTTGTGCGGGCTTCAAACACTACGCCTAACATTGTGTTCCGGTTTGAAGCTGACGATGAAAATGGCCTCAAAAAAGTGAAAGATATTTTCCGTCATCAATTAGGCACCGTGGAACCGAGATTAACTTTTCCGTTTTAAACAGATGACTAAAACTGTTTACTAAATCACCCAACACTAGCAATTCAGTAAAGCCGGCAGCAGAAACCATGACTGACAGCAGTAACAGCACCAATGACAAGAATGCCGATATCGCCAGAGTTCTGACCGAGGCATTGCCCTACCTGCAACGCTTTGCCGGCAAAACCTTCGTGGTTAAATATGGTGGCAATGCCATGGAGAGCGAAGAGCTTCAGAACAGTTTTGCCAGGGATATTGTGCTGCTGAAAGCGGTGGGAATAAACCCTGTGATAGTACACGGCGGTGGACCACAAATTGGACAATTGCTTGAAAAACTTAATATTGAAACCCGTTTTGTCGATGGTATGCGGGTAACCGACAGTGAAACCATGGATGTTGTCCAAATGGTTCTCGGTGGGCTGGTTAACAAAGAAATCGTTAACCTGATCAACCGTAACGGCGGCCGAGCTATTGGTATCACTGGTAAGGATGGAGACTTCATCTGGGCGAAAAAGCTGCAGCGCCACCAGCAGGCTGCCAGCGCGGGTGGACGTGAAATTGTCGATATCGGCCATGTTGGCGAAGTAAAGTCCATCAATACCGATATCCTTACCATGCTTGAAAACTCTGATTTTATTCCTGTTATCGCCCCTATCGGCGTAGATAAGGATGGAGAATCTTACAACATCAACGCGGATCTTGTTGCGGGCAAACTGGCAGAAGTTTTACAGGCGGAAAAGCTGGTGTTGCTCACCAATACTCGCGGTGTTCTCGACAATGACGGTCAGACTCTGACGGGGTTAAATACCAACGATGTTACCGACCTCATTGACGATGGAACCATCTATGGTGGTATGCTTCCAAAAATCCAGTGCGCGTTGGATGCCGTAAAATCTGGCGTCCAAAGCGTTCATATTATTGATGGCCGGGTGACTCACGCTGTTCTTCTGGAATCATTTACAGAACAGGGAGTAGGCACCCTTATTACCTCTTCACCCAATTCAACAACGTGTAACGCATAGTACCGAATGGATAAGGCACAGCATAAAGACTTACGGAAGGAACCCGTCCGCAAAGAGACTGCTCAGGACCGGAAGATTTCTCGTAAGGATCAGATTCTCCAGACGCTGGCTCACATGCTTGAGACCAGCCCTGGAGAACGGATTACGACTGCACGTCTGGCTCAGGAAGTCGGTGTATCAGAAGCTGCCCTCTACCGGCACTTCCCCAGCAAAGCCAAAATGTTTGAGGGGCTGATCGGATTTATCGAAGAATCTTTGTTTACCCGCATCAATCGTATTCTCAGCGAAGAACCACAGGGACTGATTGCCTGTCAGCGCATTCTGACCCTGCTTATTTTATTCTGTGAGAAAAATCCCGGCCTGACTCGCATTCTGACCGGTGATGCCTTGAATGGTGAAACAGATCGTTTGCAAACCCGTATTGTTCAGCTGTTCGAGCGTCTCGAAACCCAGCTACGTCAAATTCTCAGGGATGCAGAGATCAATGAAGGTTTGCGTACCAGCTTGACCCATACTGCTACTGCAAACATGCTTCTGGCCGCAGCAGAAGGTCGTATCAGCCAGTTTGTTCGCAGCCGCTTCCGCCGCCGCCCTTCTGAGAACTGGGAAGACCAATGGCGCTGTCTGAGCCGAATTGTGTTCCGTGCTCCTGTCACTTCAGAGCGGACGCCTTCCCCTGTAAGCTAAAACTGTGATTTAACCCTGCCGGAGCGCTCGCTCCGGCACTTGCAGCAATGGTTTCTAATTGATTTTCTTGAACTTAATAACCGCACCATCCCAATAGATGTGCAGGGCTTTGTCTTGTCTATCAATAATGGAGTAACGTTCTTCTCTGGCAAAGGCATTACGGGATATTTTACCTAAACGGGTGACCTCTTTGCGGAAATAAATCACGACGATGTCATTCCCACGGCTCAAGGACCACTTGCCGTGCCACTTCTCCAAACCATTATTAGTTTTTCGAACAAGAGTAAAGAGCCCATCACTCTTGGCTTCCCAACTGATGAAACCCTCAGTAGTAGTCACGGGCTGCCAGGTTCCAACAAGGTCACCCTGAGAAATTGCCAGAAACTTGTTACGGGTAAGAACCTGCTCACCTTTCAAGAGAAACCGTACCCGGTCTTTGCGCAGAGCGTATTCTTTTCTGGCATCGCTCTTTTCCCGCTCAAACTCAGCCACCTGAACCGCGAAGCTATCCAGTTCTGCAGAGATATTGGCCATATCCTGCAGCAGGTTTTCAGTCACTTTCTGACCAGAGCGTTCCATTTCAGCAGCCTGAGCCTGTTTGTATTGGTGCTGGACCCTTAGCCGCTGGCTATTACTCTTGATGACCGCAATTCGGTTATCAATCTCTTCCAGAACCCGCTCAAGAGAACGATCAACATCTTCTACGCTACTGAACAGTTTACGAAGCTCTGCATCTTCTTCATCCTGCTGCTTGGCGCTGGCCTGTCTTTGTTCTTCAAGCTTTTTCTTGAAGGTGTTGGCCTGACGAGCCTCAAAGCTTAATTCCGGATTAACAACTTCCAGAACCCGGCCTTTATCGGTAATCACTTCATACCCGCGACGGGAGGCAATGTCACGGGGAACCTGCGTGGCAATAACCGTTTCTCCACGGTCATTTACATAGCGGTAAAACTGACGTTCTGCGCCATAACTTCCAGACGCCAGCCCTGCAACAAGAAGGGCTGCGTAAAAGAATGACGCGCGATGTAAGCTTCGTGTTTTTTTAGTTCTCAATGCCATAACGGTGACGGTATTCTTCTATCGCTTGAGCATATCCGGTGAGACTACCATCTTCCTTTATGAATTCCATTATCTGGGTCAAACTCACGATACTAATCACTGGAATTCTGTAGTCCCGCTCCACTTCCTGAATGGCTGACAGCTCCCCTTTGCCCTTTTCCTGTCGATCCAGGCAAATCACTACGCAGGCGGGTTTCGCACCACATTCATCAATCAAAGCCATGGATTCACGAATCGCTGTTCCTGCAGTCATTACATCATCAACGATAGCAATTTTTCCGGACAATGGCGCACCAACCAGGTTTCCGCCCTCTCCGTGATCCTTGGCTTCTTTCCGGTTAAAACACCAGGGAATGTCGACATTGTGTTGATCTGCAAGAGCTACCGCTGTAGCCGAGGCCAGAGGAATTCCTTTATAGGCTGGGCCAAAGAGCACATCATAATTAACACCGGAATCAATCAGCGCCTGAGCATAAAATTTCCCCAAAGAAGCCAGGGCTTTACCACTATTAAACAAGCCGGCATTGAAGAAATAAGGAGACACACGACCTGATTTGAGAGTGAATTCACCAAACTTAAGAACCTGATGCTCAATGGCAAACTGAATAAACTCACGTTGAAAATCTTTCATAGGGTGATCCGAGCGAGGACATTACGACCCGCACATTCTAACAACTTCGGAGAAAAACACCCTAATCAACGGTGAAATACACAGTACAGCTCGTAGAGTTACTTAATGTGACAATATAGTCATACCGCTGTACCGGCGTTATCATAGCCACGATAAAGACATGCATTATTGGAAAGTTGTTTACTCAGTTTGCACTGGATTCGATGTCCTCTATGTGCCAGCCCGGTAAATAACAAAGCCGTTTTCCGCCTTCCGCTTTTTCTGCCATTACCCATCAGAGCAGATTTGAGTCGGTAATGCTGGGCCGGTTACGTTGATTGTACAGGACCCCAACCATGAGAATTATCAGCTTCAATTGTGAAGGAATAACAAACGCAGCTGAAAGGGGCTTTTTTTTCTGGGCTCAAGATCAGGATGCTGATGTTATCTGCCTACAGGATATCCGTGCCCGCGAGAATGATTTGATTGATGCGCCTTTCAACCCGGAAGGTTACTTCAGCTATTTTTTTGAAAGCTACTCTCTGCACTCAGGTCAGGGTGGTGTAGCTCTTTACACTCGCATCCCCCCAAAAGCGATTATTACCGGTTTAGCTATTCCCGACGCAGACAACCACGGACTCTACCTTCAGGCTGATTTCGATAAAATCAGTATCGGAACATTGTTGGTGCCTGAAGCTGACAATTCGGCAGAATCCCAGAACTGGAAGTACAAGTTCATGGAAGAGCATCTGCAATATCTGGGTAAGCAACGCCGTAAGCGCCGTGAGTTTATTACTTGTGGCTCTTGGCATATTGCTCATAAAAAGATTGATCTGGCCAACTGGCGTGAATATCAGGAATCTCCCGGGTTCCAGCCTGCCGAACGCGCCTGGATGGACGAAATCATGACCGGTATGGATTATGTTGATACCTACCGGGAAGTTGACCGTGAAGGTGGCAAATACTCTTTCTGGGCCAGCGACGATCATCGAGAGGCCAATGAAGGCCGTCGCTACGATTATCAAATCGCCACTCCCAGTATGAAACACCGTGTATTAAACTCTGGTATCTATGCTGGCGAAACATTCTCCCGACATGCACCGGTGATTGTTGATTACGATTGGGAGCTGTCTTTTTAAAGATCTCGTGTCACATCAAATAAAAGCCTTCAAGTCGGAGGCTTTTATTATTCTGGGCACTGGAGCAAAACTTCTCTGCTCACCCTCGGTGTATCTTTGAAGCTGGCGATATCGCCCCAGCAACGGCTATGGCGACGATGGTTTTTCTTTCGGCCACTACAGTGCGCTTGCTATATAGCGGGCTAACTTCAGGCTAGAGAAAACTCAGTCAGATTTGGCGTTCTTAATTTCCAGGAGCAATAAAAAAGGCGCAGAAGACTTAAACCTTCTGCGCCTTTTCTAATTCATGGACTTAAGGCGCTTCCAAAGCCTTACGCTGCAAATCAACCAGAGTGTTTACGCCCTTACGAGCCAGCTCCAGCATGGCATCCATTTCGTCCTTATCGAATGGCGCGCCTTCGGCGGTACCCTGAACTTCGATAAAGCCACCTTTTTCGGTCATAACAACATTCATGTCTGTTTCAGCATTGGAATCTTCTGCGTAATCCAGATCCAGAACAGGATTACCGTTATAGATACCCACGGAAACAGATGCAATTAACTGGCTCAGTGGATCGTTTCGGATAATCTTGTTGCGCTGCATGTGACGAATACAATCAATCAACGCCACCATTGCACCGGTAATGGAGGCTGTTCTGGTACCACCGTCGGCTTGAATAACATCACAGTCGATAGTAATGCTGTTATCACCCAGCTGCTTTAAATCTACAGCTGCACGCAAGGAGCGGCCAATCAGGCGCTGGATTTCCAGAGTACGGCCGCCCTGCTTACCACGAGAGGCCTCACGGTTGTTACGTTCACCAGTCGCACGAGGCAGCATGCCGTATTCAGCAGTCACCCAGCCCTGACCGGTCCCTTTAAGCCAGCGAGGAACATTTCGCTCCAGGCTTGCAGTACAGATAACCTTGGTATCGCCGAATTCCACCAGCACAGAGCCTTCCGCATGCTTGGTGTAATGACGGGTAATCTTTACTTCCCGCAGATCATCTGCAGCACGACCACTTGGGCGCATAATTCCACCTCTCAATTCAACTGTCGGGATTATAACGCCAAACCGAATATTTTCGTGCATAGCCTGACAGAAGCCTCTATTTAACTAGCCTTATTATTACATTTACCTGAAAAGGACATCAGAAATGGCACACATAGGCCCCAATCACCCCAAAGCGACTCCCTCCTCCCAAGAATTACCAGAAGCCGACAAGTCAGCCCTCCACAACGGATCAAAGGTCGCGCCTTTTAATGCCCACCCACAATTGGCAGGAAGAAGACTGGGGCAGCATTTTGGTATTACCGGAGTTAAGTCATTCCTTAGGGCCATGAAAGCGAATCCAGTGGATACCCTGCGCCTGATGACAGGACGGTTATCGAATATGCGTAAAACAAACCCTAGCAAATATATGGAGACACTCAGCCACTTCTGCACAAAGTCAGAACACTGGAAAGCTCTGGCTCAGGAAGGACTGTCTATGCGTGCCAATGTAAAGAGTCCATCATCAGACATCGACCCTTTTGTTCGAAAGGCAGTTGGGCATGTAGCCAGCGATATGGCCAATACCCTGGATACTGATAAGTTTCTGCACAGCTTCAGAGATCTGGGAAAGATGTGTGCTCATCTGAGCAGTACAACCCAGAAGTTTCCTTCGGATACGCAGCCTGGTGCAGGCATAGCTACAGCTATGGCCAAAGCTGGTGATATTTGCCATGAACTCAAGCCCAGCGAGCTTAAAGTCCTTACGAAAACCATTGTTTCTGTCGATAAAGCCGTTCCCACGCCTGCCGCCAAGGCCGCAGCCAAAACTGTAATGGATAGAGCTGATTCGTTAATGGAAACAACCAAAGCAAGAAGAGCTAAACTTCTCGCCCAGCAAGCCATGCAGCCTTTAGATGACGTAAAGGCCACTCTAATGGCCGCACCTGAAGACCGGGAAGCCTGGTGGCAATTGAATATGCTGGCCAGCGTTTACGACTCAGAGGCTGTAAAAGAGGTTATCGATGATGTTCATATCAAAAACATGAACAAGCCTATGGCGGAGCTGTGGTGGGTAAAATCTGAACTGGATGATGACCCTACTGATCCAAAGCTATGGCAGGCCTACGACAAAATTGAGCCAAAGCTTTCCCATTACGACAAAGCAACCTTTATGGCCCTACTTAAAGCCAAGCACGGTGAAACCAAAGAAATCCAACAAAGGCTTTCACGTGCCAACAAACCCAACCAATAAACCGATATACTGGGACAATTTCCTCACCGGTTGAAGATTTCAGAATGACCGCAAGCATGACAGCATTTGCAAGGGTGGAGTCCAGCCACAGCTGGGGCTCCCTTGTCTGGGAAGTTCGCACTGTTAACCACCGCTATCTGGAGCCTCACTTTCGGCTTCCAGACAGTATGCGGGAAATCGAAACCCGCCTGCGGGAACAGCTTCGTAAAGGATTAAACCGGGGCAAAGTTGAGTGTAATCTGAAGCTGATGCTTGCCGAGGAAAGCGAAAAGATTTCCCTCAATCACGCTCTTATCCAGCAACTGGATCAAGCTCTTGAGAACATCTGCAATGTTGTGGATAAAACCAAGAAAGCAGACCCTCTGGATATCCTGCGCTGGCCTGGCGTACTGGAACAGTCTGAAGCGGATATTACCCAGATTCAGAATGATGCGGTGGCAGCATTTAAGGGTGCTCTTGAACAAGTACGTGAATCACGCAACCGTGAAGGTACTGAGCTGAAGCAGTTTATTATCCAGCGTCTTGAAAGCATCAACAATGAATCAGCTGTAGTTCGCAAACATATGCCTGAACTTCTGCAAGCCCAGCGAGACAAAATAACCCAACGCCTGGCTGATGCAGCTGTTGAAGTAGACCAGAACCGTTTGGAGCAGGAACTGGTCATGCTGGCTCAAAAAGCGGATGTTGAAGAAGAGCTGGATCGCCTTGATACTCACGTAAATGAAGTGACTCGTGTTCTTAACGGCAAGGGAGCCGTTGGCCGCCGCCTTGATTTCCTGATGCAGGAATTGAATAGAGAAGCCAATACATTGGGCTCAAAGGCTGTTGGTGTGGAAGTGACTCAAAGCGCGGTGAATCTTAAGGTTTTAATTGAGCAAATGCGTGAGCAGGTGCAGAACATCGAGTGACCTCAACGATTTGGGTGACAAATGACAAAAGGAGCCACCTGTTATAACTGGCTCCTTTTAAGTATCAAGCAGCCCGCCCTGCCTTAAAATGCTCCGCCTGCTCAAACACGTCCTGATACACCTCATTAAACGAAACCGGCGGATACCCGTTCTTCGAGAGCAGCATGATCAGCTCAACGCGCAGTGATGCTTTGATGTCATCCCGCTTGTTCCAATCCGGGAAGCGGGCTTTATCATCCACAACGGTTTTGACCTTGGTTGCCAGCTCCAGCAACCGATCTTCCTCGTATGAAAACTGATACTTGTCAGCGACCTTCTTAAGGATGTCGTAAAAGGCTTTCTCTTCCAGTGAGATACCTAATTCTTCAAACGATCCCATTTCCGTTTTCAGATCACTCATCAAATCAAAGAAACCGGAAATCGCCTCGTCGTGAACATCAGTAGTGAAAGCGTCTTCTTCCTTACGTTCGTTGTACTTCTCCACCAGCGAATGAAAGCGTTTGGAGAAATCGACGCCCTTGACCTTGTTGGTTTTCTTGAACTCATCCAATGCCTTCTCAAGCATCTTTTTAAGCAGCTGAACCTTGGTGTTCGGCAGTTTGATCTTGCCGATGCGTTCCATGTAATCCTCATCAAAGATGTCGATGGTGCCTTCACCCTCGTCACCCAGTTTGAAGATCTCCTGCACACCGTCGCTCTTGATGGCTTCTGCGATCATATCCCGCACCTTGGCATTCATCTGTGCGGTGTCTGGCGCATCGCCTCTGGTGAGTTTGAAAACGATGGAACGTACAGCCATGTAGAAGTGAATATGGTCTTTCTCGGTCTGGGAGAGGCGCTCGCTACCACAACATAGGTCGTATGCCGCTTTCAGGCGTTTCACCAAACCCATAAACCGCTTTTCCTGCTTGTCGGTTTGCAACACAAACTCGGCAGCACGGTTCAGGCTGTCCAGTTGGGCAACGGCTTGACTGCCACGGACGGCGGAAATGCTGGAACTGTAGGGAACAGTTCCAGTGCTACCGGAGAAATAACCGGACGCATCGCCTCTTTTGAAGAACAGATGGAAAGCCTGCTTGAGCAGATCAAGATGATTCTTCACCTCAATCACAGACTGTTCAATGTCTTCAAAATTGCTCTCATCGGCTTTGGAGAACTGTGCCAGTGCCTGGTTCATCTGGCTCTTGATGCCGATGTAATCCACCACCAGCCCTTTGTCCTTACCAGCGTACTTACGGTTCACCCGTGAGATGGTCTGGATCAGGTTATGGCGGGCAATGGGCTTGTCGATGTAGATGGTGTCCAGAAACGGCACATCAAAGCCGGTCAGCCACATATCCACCACAATGGCGATCTTGAAATTGGATTTGGCGTTTTTGAACTGTTTGTCCAGCTCTTTGCGGTACTCCTTTGTACCGAGCAGATCGTACAATTCTTTTTCGTCATCCTTGCCACGGGTCATCACCAGTTTGACCCGCTCCATAGGTTTGATCTCTTTCTGTTCTTTCTCGGAAAGCTCAACGCCTTCTTCACAGACCAATACTTCAAACGCTTTTTTTACAAACCACTGGGGACGAAGCGTTCTCAGCTCCTGATAGAACAGCCAGGCCACCTTACGTTCACTGGAAACAAACATCGCCTTGCCCTTAATCGTAGAGCCTTCGTCGATGCGGCTTTCGTAATGGGTGACAAAGTCCTTCGCCAGTGCTGCTATACGATCGGGGTCGCCAAGAATGGAACTCATATTAGCGGTGGCTTTCTTGCTCTCTTCTACCTGATATTCATTGACTCCGGCGTCGGCACAGTCCTGATAATACTGTTCGATCTCCTCCAGCTTGCCATTGTCGAGAATCACCTTGGCAGCACGGCCTTCATAGACAATACGAACGGTGATTTCATCTCTTACCGATTCGTTCATGGTGTAGCTGTCCACCACCTGACCGAACACATCCAGCGTGGCGTCGATGGGTGTGCCGGTAAAGCCGACATAGGTGGCGTTGGGCAAGGACTGATGGAGATAGTGGGCAAAGCCAAAGGTTTTACGCACGGTGCCTTTGTCTTCGTCGATCGTTACCTTCTGATCCAGATTCACCTGGCTGCGGTGAGCTTCGTCAGAAATACAGATCACATTGCTGCGTTCAGTCAGCAGTTGTGTGTCTTCAGTGAACTTGTGAATGGTAGTGAGAAATACGCCACCACTGTTGCGACCTTTCAGCAGCTCCCGAAGATGGTCACGGCTTTTTACAGTTTCAACGCTCTGGTCACCAATATAGGTTTTAGCATTGGTGAACTGTTTGGAGAGCTGGTCGTCCAGATCGGTACGGTCGGTAATCAGCACAATGGTCGGGCTTTCAAAGTGCAGGCTTTTCATCAAGCGGCGAGCCAGAAACTGCATGGTAAAGCTCTTGCCGCAGCCGGTAGCGCCAAAGTAGGTGCCACCCTTACCGTCGCCTTCCGGCTTCTTATGCACCTTAATGTTGTCGTACAGCTTGTTCACAGCGTAGAACTGCGGGTAACGACAGACAATCTTCTCTTCCTTGTGGGACTTGTCGGGGAAGAAAATAAAGTCCCGCATCACCTGTTGCAGGCGCTGCTGATCGAACAGGCCATTCACCATGGTATAGAGCGAGTTAATGCCGTCTTTTTCGTCCTCAATGGATTCATCGCCAGTCACCTTGCGCCAGGCGTAGAAGAACTCGTAAGGCGCAAACAGGCTGCCCATCTTGTTGTTCACGCCATCGCTGATAATGCACAGGGCGTTGAACACAAACAGCTGTGGAATATCCCGGCGGTAACGGGTGGTCAGCTGCACGTAAGCATCATGAATATTGGCTTCGTCTTCCCGGATCGCGCTTTTAAACTCGAACACCACCAGAGGCAGGCCGTTGATATAGAGAATCCCGTCCGGAATCCGCTTGTTCTCACGGCCTTCAATTTCCAGCTGGTTAACCAGCTTATATATGTTCTGGTTAGACGGAGAAGAGCCGTCAGCGGATAAAGAGCCGTCAGCGGATAAAGAGCCGTCAGCGGAAAAGGAATAGTCGAGAAGCTGAATGTATAAATCTTTCTGAGCGGCTGCGCCTTGTGAAGAGCGGTCTTCTCGCTTCGCCTCTCTTTTTAACAAGAAGCCATCCGACAACCATTCACAAAACTGTTTGTTGCTGTCGTACAGGTCACTGGCAGGCAGCATTTCCAGTTGCCGGATCACCGAATCAATCTCGGCTTCGGTAATCCCCTCAGCCTTGTACTGCGTGGCCAGAAATGCCCGCAGATCTTCTTTAATCAACACCTCTTCCGGCAGGCGGTTGATCCGGGAGCCGGAAATATGAGGGTAGCCCTGCTCCCCCAGTAACTGGATGATCGCTTGCTCCAAGCGTTCTTCTGTGAACTTCACGCTGTAATCCTTGGTGGTTTCTATCAATGCCACCATTAGAGGAGTCTGTGTTTCTTTCTGTGCTCCTCAAAGTTGCTAGTGGAGTCTGGAGACTCCTTAAAGTGATTAGGGGAGTGTGAAGTGAATTTCAGGCTCCTCAAAGTGGTTTGAGGAGTCTGCAGACTCCACAAACATCATAGAGGAGTCTATTGCCTGCTTCACGCTCCTCTAATGGTTTGGGGGAGTCTATGCACTCCCTCAAGGTTTGTGATTCTATCGTTCAAAAATGGCTCTCCCCTCAGCAAGTTCCAATAGCTCGGGAAAGCACAGCACGGCGGCCCTCCGGCCAGAACCGGGTTTGATTTCCAACAAGATTCCGGCCTCTTTTAGCTGGCGCAGCAAGCCGGGAGTTGTCTTGGGGTGGATGCCATAGGCACTTTCAAATTGCTGGATAACATCGGTTGTTTTGAATATGGGGCGGCTGAAGAGAGCATCAAGCAGGTGAACAGAGTACTGGGAGTGAGTGATATCATGAATCCGGTGCTTCATTTGTTCATAAAGCGCCATGATTGCTTTTACCCGCAGGCTGTTTTCACGGGCCTGCAGAGTGATGGCTTTCAGGAAGAAAGCAATCCAGCCATTCCAATCGCCTTCAGTTGAAATGGCCTGAAGACGCTGGTAGTACTCGTCCCGGTGAGCTTCCAGATACTCACTCAGGTAAAACATGGGTTGTGACAGAGCTTTTTTCTGGTACAGAAAGAGCGGAATCAGAATGCGCCCAATCCTTCCATTGCCATCCTTAAAGGGGTGCAGAAGTTCAAACTGTGCATGGACGACAGCCACCTGCAGTAAAAAGTCGCTGTCATCAAAATCAAGATATCTTTCCCAGTCTTCCAGATGTTGAGCCAGTGCCAGTGGGGAAGGGGGAACAAATGTTGCCTGTTCCACCGTGCAACCCGCACGACCGATCCAGTTCTGGTCATTGCGGAAATCACCGGGTGATTTGTTCTGCCCCCGCACACTGTTGAGCAGAATGCCATGCAGTTCCCGAATCAGGCTTAAACGGATGGGGTAGTCTTTCAGGTGCTCGCTGGCCTGAAACAGCGCCGTGCGGTAATTGGAGATTTCCTGAATATCCTTGAACTTCTCGCCTTCCTTGGTCAGCCCTGCTTCCTGTTCCAGTACCTCATCAACAGTCGCCTGGGTACCTTCAATCTTTGACGATAACACCGCTTCCTGTGTGGTCAGGGGAGAGAGCATTACGGCAGGGTTTGGTATGCCCTGCAACAAGCCATCATACCGGGCCAGTTCGGCATTAGCTTCACCCACCAGACTGAATAGCTGACGGTAATCTAAATTGTCCAGCGGCAGACTGTCGGGCTGGTGCGGTGTCATGCTTGTTCCTCCTGAAAAAGCGGCCTGTTCGGGATTGTATCGTGATTGCCGGGCAGAAATATAATGGCGGGTTCCATTTCCAGACTTCTCAGGCTTCAGTTTGCCTTCCTGCCGAAGGACCGAGGATTCCTCGGTCATTGCTTCAGGAGCCAGTTCAGCACCTTTAAAGATGTTTCTCAGGTGCAGGCCGATGGTGTCAGTACCTTATGAGTGACCTGTTAAGTATGCCACTGCAAACAGGTCAAAGGCGACAATGGCCTGTTCCAGCTGTGCTTCATCGAAGGGTTTATAAGAAAGCTTCATCGTATATCCTTATCGCTGGCGTCCTTAAGCTACGGCGGCTTCAGTCTGTTGTTTGGCTTCCGGGATGCGGAGTTCGCCGGAGATTAGTTTGGGTAGCAGGGTGTCTCGGAGTTTTACTAGTTCCTCTGTTCCGCAAATATTGTGACGAACCTTTTTGAAAAAATCTGATGTAAAGTTTTGGTATTCATCAACAACACTTTTTGCTGGAACTAACAAGCGCATGTTATGAACATGATTTCTGTTGAGGGTAGGTACTGCTGACCCTGAGTTATACTGTTCTAGCCCCAGAGTTTTTAGTAAATGATAGGCATGATAAGGGTTAGAGTTTTTATACTCTTTGATCCATAAAGTTGTATTTAAAGGCCAAAAATCATCCTGAACGATCATGACTTCGCCAAGTTTACCGCTTCGTCCGGTCACAACCCCAGGTCCTTTGACTTTAAATTCTGAATGGGTTCCATCTTGCCCACTGGTAACCATCAGAGGGTATTTTCCAGGGGTACGCTTACTTTTGGGTAAATCAAATCCACGCTGTAGAACCAGCATGTCTTCAAGACAACCAATCTCCCACCCCTCAGGAATCCACCCCATCTCAGCATCAAACACAAATGCACTGGGAAACAGCTGGCGAATCGCTTCCGGCAGTGGTGCAGGTGCATTCTTATCAAAAGAGTCACCTTCGTGCAGAGCTTTGCGCTGTTCGGCTCTTCTCGTGGCAGAGAGTTGTAATGGTTCGGGAATGGTGTTGCCCGCCGCCAGTGCGTTATCAATCACCGGATCAAAATTCACAAACCAGCTTTTGAACAGGGCTTGCGCCATGTTTTCAAGGGTTTGGTTGGTTTGGCGGTTGAGTTGGATTTTGTCGTCCAGAGTTTTTAGAACGTCAACTACTCTATCCTGCTCTGTAATTGAGGGATTAGGGACTTGGATTTTCTTAGCAGAACCAACATTGAAGTGCTGCTGTACCGCACCAACTACATGAGAATTGACTTGCTGACCTGCCGCGACTGAGTTCATAAAATAACTCAGAAAATGAGGGTTCAGCCGTTTTTCATCAACTCGAACAATAACCAAGTCAGAACAATTAGCTTCCTTCAAGGTTTCTGGGATTACACAAGTCGTACCTGGCTTACCTGTTCTGACTATCGCAACATCACCAGGGCTAAGAGCAGACTTCTTTAACTTCGTATGAAACTCTGGTGAAACATATCGAATATCATCCCACTTGAGTGAGTGTTCATCGATATTTTTTGAGCGCAGAAAGGGGATACCACTATCAACGTACTCATGCGTCATTGAGCCTACAAAGCCAACTGTAATCTCTTTCGAGAGTTCATTCAGCTCGACAGTTGGCCACTTATTTTGCATAACCCAACACCTCCAGATTCCCACGGATCACAGCATCCAACTTCTCCGCTTCCTGCATCTGCTGGTAAAGGGTCTGGCTCAGTTCGGCCATCTTGGTTTCAAACGGAATACCATCGTCTTCCAGTTCGGCAGCGCCTACATAGCGCCCTGGTGTCAGCACATAGTCGTTGGCTTTGATCTCATCCAGAGTGGCTGCTTTGCAGTAACCAGCAACGTCTTCATAGTCGCTGTTTTCGCCTTCCGTCGCTCCCGGCATCCTGCCTCCTGCGACATTGGCACATCCCTGTGCGGCACCTCTCCATGCATGGTAAGTGCGGGTGATTTCGGCAATATCGTCGGTCGTCAGTTCTTTGTTGGTGCGGCTGATCATGGAGCCCATCTGGCGGGCATCAATAAACAGGGTTTCACCTTCACGGCCTTTCGTACCCTGTTCAGGATTGCCCTTTTTGTTCTTGGTCAGGAACCAGAGGCAGACCGGAATCTGGGTGGTGAAAAAGAGCTGCCCCGGCAGAGCGATCATGCAGTCCACCAGATCGTTCTCGATCATCTTTTTTCGTAGTTCACCTTCACCGCTGGTGTTGGAACTCATGGAACCGTTGGCCAGTACAAAACCAGCCGTGCCGTTCTCCGACAGCTTGCTGATCATATGCATGATCCAGGCGTAGTTGGCGTTGCCGGTGGGTGGGGTTTCGTAGCCGTCCCAGCGTGGGTCGTCGGTGAGTTCGTTGTCGGCTCGCCACTGCTTCTGGTTAAACGGCGGGTTGGCCATAATAAAGTCGGCTTTCAGGTCTGGGTGCTGATCTTTAAAGAAGGTGTCGCCTGCCACATCGCCCAGATTGGCTGAAATACCACGAATCGCCAGGTTCATTTTCGCCAGCTTGTAGGTGGTGCTGGTGTATTCCTGCCCGTAGATGGAGATGTCTTTGCGGTTACCCTTATGGCTGTCCACAAACTTTATGGACTGCACAAACATACCGCCGGAACCGCAGCACGGATCGTAGATTTTGCCTTTGTACGGCTCAATCATATCGGCAATCAGCGTAACCACTGATTTAGGCGTATAGAACTCGCCCCCGCCTTTGCCTTCAGTGGCGGCAAACTTACCGAGGAAGTATTCATAGACCCGACCCACCAGGTCTTCTTCGGTCATATGACATTCGTTGGCGAGGGTATCGATATTGTTAATGGTGTCGATCAGCGCAGACAGCTTGCTGCCATCCAGCCCCAGACGGGAGAAGTAGTTATCCGGCAGGGCTCCGGCCAGTGATTTGTTGTTCTTCTCGATATCGTGCAGCGCGGTATCAATCTTCACCGCAATATCATTCTGCTTGGCGTGCTTGAGAATAAACGACCAGCGGGATTCTTCCGGCAGATAGAAGACATTGTCCTTGGTGTAGAAATCCACCATATCGACAAAGTCAGCACCGAAGTCGTTTTCGATCACGGTCTTCTGGGCTTCAAACTTGTCGGAGATGAACTTGAGGAAGATCAGACTGAGGACGATGTGCTTGTATTCGGAGGATTCAACACTGCCACGGAGCTTGTTGGCGGAGTCCCAGAGGGTTTCTTCGAAGCCTTTGGTGGATGCAGAAGAGGCTTTGGCGGGTTTTTTGGCCATGAGTCGGGTACTTAAAATAAGGTGAGGCTGAGGGATATTTGGAAGCTGCTCAGCGTATAATATTGGAGAGATTGTACTGCGGCAGACTCAAAATAAATACAAAGTTCATCTGTTATACAGTACGTACTCAGGCTTCTTATTGAACAATGTTGATTTTCATGGCATCAAAGGGTTCTAACTATAACCTTTGCCATATTAGACAGGGATAAGATCAATAGGGAAAGCTAGGAGAACCCGTGAATCACACGATGTGAGCCAATACGAAATCAGTTACCTGAGGCGCATGATAGAAGACTATTTCAATAGATACATGAGCCTACAGAGGCGGGTCCATTTCGAAGGAGCATCCTTCAGGTCAACGTCAGAACAGAAGGAGCAACTTAGAGCTCGTCCGATGCGGTTATGCCCGACTTGCAAAATGAGCCCAGGGGAAAACAGAAATCACTGGGTCAGCGATCATAGACCACCAGTTGCTCTCGAAAAGCGTAATTCATGGCTTCTTTACCCTCAATTTTACCCTCAATTTTACCCTCAATGTTGCCGCTGTTCAGCGACACAGAAGAACAGAAACGATGTGAATCGTCTGGGGAGACTCATGGCTGTATTAGTTGCGGTTCCAGAACAAACAGTGCAACAGTTGCAGATCATTACCCTCCCAGCGCGTTTCAAACGGCATACATGGTTCAACTGTTTAAAGAAATACAACTGTCTCATCATTTGAAAAAGAGATACTTGGTCGAGCAATGCTGGGCATGTAGCAATGAACAATCCGCAAGGGTAAAAGCAATTGTAAAAATGTCCCGAGACATAGCAAAACGTCTGGGCATAACCGTCTACTCCTGAAATAGCACAATTCAAACCCGGAAGCCCATGAAATAAACAGCGCTCAAGTTTGAAAAAGGGTTGAGTGAATTAGTATTGCCCCCTTATCCTCAGATACATAATTTGTTTTACGCCGCCCTACAGATGGTAAATCGTTATGCCGTAGAGTCAGCTGTCGGCAAACCACAGAGACCAGAGCAAAAAAGTGGGCTAGAAGATAAAATTCAAATCAAACCTACTATGCCAGCATGTTATCAATTCCATTCGCTGACAAAGAACGCTTAAGAGTGGCCTTAAATCTTTTCTACAACTATCCGGAAATTCCGGATAGTCACCCCGTATGGTGCGTTCCCAGTCTCTTCCTTTATAATCTTCTTCATTAAGAGCATTGTGAATTATCCAGCTTGTTATCTTTATGACTTAAACAGGTTGCGGTGACTCATACCCGGAGCCTCAAAGCAAGAGCCTCAAAACAAGTTTAAGACTGATACTATGAGCAAAGGCACTCTCTACATCATCGCGGCTCCTTCCGGAGCTGGTAAAACCAGCTTGGTAACCCAACTGGTAAAAACTACCCGCTACATTACTGTGTCTGTCTCCCATACCACCCGTGATAAACGCGAAGGTGAGGTTGACGGGCAGCACTATCATTTTGTATCTGTCGATACTTTCCAGCATATGATTGGCAAGGGTATCTTCCTTGAGCATGCGGAAGTATTCGGTAACTTCTACGGTACCTCTCAGGTGTGGGTAGAAGAACAACTTGAGAAAGGTATCGATGTTATTCTGGAAATCGACTGGCAAGGTGGTCAACAGGTTCGCCGCCTGATGCCTGACGCCATTGGCATTTTCATTTTGCCGCCTTCCCAAAAAGAACTGCACCAGCGTCTTACTGGCCGAGGGCAGGATGACGACAATATTATTGCTCACCGTATGGCGAAAGCTGTGAGTGAAATGTCCCACTACAACGAGTTTGAATACCTCATCATTAATGATGATTTTGATGAAGCGTTGTTTGATTTGAAAGCCGTGATTCGCAGCCAGCGTCTGGGCCTGGAATTCCAGAAAGAATACCGAAAAGATTTGCTATGTGATTTACTGAAATAACCACACCGATGTAAACAAAAGCCAGAGTGAGAAAACTCTGGCTTTTGTTTATTTATCAGGCGTAAAAGGCTTTGTACGCGCGGTAGATCTCATGCACATCAAACTTGGAAGCAATTTCCATTGGAGAGTGCATAGACAGCAGTGCAGCGCCAGCATCGATAGTACGGATACCGTATTGGGCCAGCAGCATAGCTACTGTGCCACCGCCGCCTTCGTCCACCTCACCCAGCATACCTGTCTGCCAGGTGATGTCGTGGGAGTCAAATAAAGCACGCAGCTCGCCTACAAATTCAGCATCAGCATCGTTACTGCCATTCTTGCCACGAGCACCGGTGTACTTGGTCAGAACAATACCGTAACCCAGCCTGGAAGCGTTCTGGGAGTCGTGAACCTGTTTGAACAGAGGGTTCAGACCAGCGTTTACATCGGAAGACAAAGCACGGGAATTCCAGAAACTGCGACGAACAGCGTGACGATCGTCTTTGCTGGCAGGCATGCGTGCAGCCAGCTCTTCCATGAAGTGCTCAATGTAACGGGATTCCAGACCGGTAGAACCGTTGGAACCGATCTCTTCCTTATCAACGAGGAAGCAAACAGCAGTACGCTCAGGAGTGTGATCCAAACCGATGATGGACTGCACAGAAGTCCATGCACAGATACGGTCGTCATGACCGTAAGCACCAATCAAACCACGATCCAGACCAACGTCACGAGCCTTTTCTGCAGGAACCAATTCCAGTTCTGCGGAGATGAAATCTGCTTCAGTCATGTCGTACTGTTCGTTCAGCTTCTGCAGAACGTTGTACTTCACCTGATCTTTGATGTCTTCATCAGTGATTTCGCAAGGAATGGAACCAACCAGAACGTGCATCTCACTGCCCTTCAGCACTTCGCTGGCTTTGCGGTCGCGCTGAACCTTCTGATCCAGGTGTGGCAGCAGATCAGGAATAACAAAAACAGGATCGCTTTCATCTTCACCAATAGTGATGTTTACTTTGGTACCGCTCTTCAAAGCCACAACACCATGCAGAGCCAGTGGACGGGAAGCCCACTGATACTTCTTCACACCACCGTAGTAGTGAGTCTTCAACAGACCAAACTCGGAATCTTCGTACAGAGGCTTCTGCTTGAGGTCCAGACGTGGGGAATCCACGTGGGAAACAACAAAATTCACACCTTCAGAGATGTTTTCGCTGCCGATGACCGCCAGAACCAGGTTTTTATCGCGCAGGTTGAAGAAAACCTTGTCGCCTGGGTTCAGAACGTCTTTGGACATCGCATCCACGAAACCACGCTCTTCAGCCAGCTTCTGGGATTCGATAACAAATTCACGTTCTGTTTTTGCCTTGTTCAGAAACGCTTTGTAAGGCTCACAGAAATTAATAATCTCCTGACGCTCTTCACCTTTCAGCTGTTTCCAGCCACTTTCCTGCTTGTACAGCATTTCAATTCCTTGGGTTTGTAACCGGTTGGACAGAATCAGTGACCGATTCAAATCATCTACAGGTATTTACAATACCCAACAATGATTCGAGTACCCTGTCGAACCATGTTGAGTACTATTTCAAATTGGGATTAACAATTGCGGAGCAGAATATTACTGAGAGTGAGGTTAGTTATTGATTTAAAGCAATTTTTCCCCAGACTCAGGAACGTTTGGAACTCTGTTTATTCGCCCGTTTTTAGTTTTTCCCACGACTATGGTATTTCTCATTTCTATCTACAGGTCTTCTGACTCCTATCAAATCCCCATAGTCACCGGCTCCTAAGCAGTAGAAAGGTGTGTTTCCCGCCTTGTCAAAATCGCTATTTATTAAGTAAACTGGCAGTTTGCGGGTTGTTGTCTGTGTTTGACCAGCGCAGCGCAGGGTTCACTTACAGATTTAGTCTGTAACTACACTGTAATCCTGATATCCGAAATTCTGTCAAACCTTGGCTTGCAGCTCTTAATGCGGCCCTGGAACAGCCTATATAGACAAGCTGAATCAGCTTGCTAAAACAGAGAGTGGAGCACACCGTGGCGCGAGTAACCGTTGAAGACTGCCTGGATCATGTAGACAACCGTTTTGAACTGGTTATGGCCGCTAGCAAGCGTGCACGCCAGCTGACTATTGGTGGCAAGGACCCCAAAGTTGACTGGGAAAACGATAAAGCAACTGTTGTTGCCCTGCGTGAAATCGCCGAAGGAAAGATTGATCCCAAGCTGATTGATCTGGAAGACCGTGAAGATGACGATGCAGGTATGCTGCTGGCCGGGCTCGAAGGTTAATTCCTTCCCCTACCTAAAACACCTGCACGAGCAAGGTCGCGACATGCAATATCCGTTTGTTCACAGACAGGAAGAAGTTTACGCCTGAAAGGAGGAGCGGATATTGGCGACCATCGATGATCTGGCATGGCGGCTTAAAAGCTACCTGAATTCTGATCAGATTAATCAAGTTCGGCGTGCATATTATTACGCCGAGCAAGCTCATGACGGCCAGAAGCGCCGTTCCGGCGAACCTTACGTAACTCATCCTTTAGCTGTCGCCTGCATTCTTGCTGATATGCATATGGATCATCAAAGCCTGATGGCTGCGATGCTTCATGATGTTATTGAAGACACCAGCATTCCCAAAAGTGCCATTCAAAAACAGTTTGGCGAAACTGTTGCTGAAATTGTTGATGGTGTCAGCAAGCTGACCCATGTGGAGTACGAAGACAAAACTCTTGCGCAAGCAGATAACTTCCAGAAAATGGCTCTGGCCATGGCCCGCGATATTCGGGTTATTCTGGTGAAGCTTGCCGACCGCCTGCACAACATGCGCACCCTTGGCGTACTTCGCCCTGCTAAACGACGACGTATTGCCAAAGAAACTCTCGATATCTATACCCCTCTGGCACAACGCTTGGGTATGCACCAGATTCGTATAGAACTGGAAGATCTTTGTTTCACTGCCATGTATCCCATGCGAGCCAACCTGCTCTTAAAAGCGGTTCGCAAAGCCCGTGGTAACCGCAAAGAAATTGTGAGTGGCGTTGTTGAAAGCATTAATAACCGACTGGAGAGCGAGTCTCTGAAAGGTCGGGTTATGGGGCGGGAAAAGCACCTGTTCAGCATCTACTCCAAGATGAAAGAACAGAGCAAATCGTTCACCGATATCATGGATGTGTTTGGCGTCCGAATTATCGTGGACAGCGTCGATAGCTGCTACCGAACCATCGGGCTTGTCCACAACCTCTTCAAGCCCATCCCCGGTCGTTTCAAAGATTACATCGCCATTCCCAAAGCCAACGGTTACCAGTCTCTCCACACCACTCTCTTCGGCCTTCACGGCATTCCTGTAGAAATTCAGATTCGTACACAGGAAATGGAGGACATGGCCAACAATGGCATTGCTGCACATTGGCTGTATAAATCTGGTGACGAAGCTTTAGTTGGTAGCCAGAGTCGTACTCACTCCTGGCTGCAAAACCTGCTGGAACTCCAGCAGACAGCAGGCAACTCTCTCGAGTTTATTGAAAACGTTAAAATCGACCTGTTCCCTGATGAGGTGTACGTGTTCACTCCCCAGGGTGACATTATGGAAATGCCTCGAGGTGCAACACCTGTCGACTTTGCCTACGCCGTCCACACCGACATTGGTAACACCTGTGTTGCCTGCCGGATTGATCGCAAACTGGCATCCCTGAGTCAGACATTAAACAGTGGCGAAACTGTTGAGATTATCACTGCTCCCGGCGCCCGCCCTAACGCGGCATGGCTGAACTATGTAATTACCAGTAAGGCGCGTTCTAATATTCGCCACTACCTGAAAAATCAGCGTCAGGTGGAATCTATTGCCCTTGGTCGCCGTTTGCTGAACAAGGTTCTGGTCAGCCTTGGCAGCAGCCTTGATAAGATTTCCCAGAACAGCCTGGACGCAGTTCTTGCCCATACCGGCTGTGTACAACTGGATGAACTGCTGGAAGATATCGGTCTTGGCAACCGGATGGCTTATGTTATTGCCCGCCGCTTGCTCGACATTCAGCTTATGGAACCGGATCAGTTGGATACCTCCAGCCCCGAGAAGCCTCTGACAATCAAAGGCACAGAGGGCATGATTATCAGCTTTGCGCGCTGCTGCCATCCAATTCCCGGCGATCCTGTTGTTGGCCACGTTAGCTCTGGTCGTGGACTGGTTATCCACAACGAAGGCTGCAGTAATATCTCAGAGATTCGCCACAGTCCGGAGAAAATTCTGGAAGTGGACTGGGATAAAGACGTTCAGGGTGAATTCACTGTCGAGCTCAATGTTCAGGTTGATCAGCAACGGGGCATGATTGCCTCCATTGCCACAGCAATTACAGCAGCTGAGGCCAGCATTGAGAAAATCAGTGTGGAAGAGCAGGGAACCCGTTGCAGTAAGGCTCTGGTTTTGATCAGCGTAAAGGATCGAGTTCATCTGGCTCAGATTATCAAGCGCATGCGTACCATCAGAGGTGTTCACTCCATCTCACGAGAGAAAGAGGTCTAGACCTCATATCTCCTCCTTGGCTTCCGATAACCCTTCCGTAAGGTTATCGGAAGCCAAGAACCCATGAAACCATTCCATCTCTTCATTCTTCTTTTTTGCGCACCCCTGTTTGCCAGTCAGGAGTTCAATGAATTCCCATGGCAGGGTTTTGCAGATACATCTGTAAGGCTCTGTCCGGAAGCAAGCCATAGCGCAGCCACCCTTGAAGACAAAATCAATATTTCTTGTTCACTCGAAGGGGAAAACCAAACCAGATTCCCGGCACAGCCCAAGAATGAGCTAAAGGTTGTTGAGTGGAACATTGAGCGAGGTTACAAGCGACATAAAATTGCCGCCTGGCTCGAAGCCCAGCAACCTGATATTGTTTTACTCAGCGAAGTAGACAGAGGCTGTGCCAGAACTGGTTACCGACAAATTGCTCAGTACCTCGCCAGCGAGTTAGGAATGTATTACGTCTATGGAGTCGAGTTTGTAGAAGTGGATGATTTCTGTGAACACGGCAACGCTATCCTTTCCCGTTACCCTATGGGAAATGTTGAGCTTATTCGCTTTAAATCTGCCAGCAGCCGTTATGTTTTCAATCGTGACGATGAACTTAGAGTGGGTGGCAGAATGGCACTGTCTGCTGATGTGCTTATTGGTGAACAAACCCTGCGAGTGTATTCAACGCACCTGGCTTCTCACTTTAAAGATGCCGGTCATCGCCATGACCAGACAGAAGAGATTGCCGAACATCTAAAGTCGGTAAAAACGCCAATTGTTGTCGGCGGTGATATGAACACTCACACATTCTTTATAGAAGCTCGCCTGGGTCTTAAGAGCACTTATGTGTTGAAACCTCTCTATAAAGCTGGCTTGAAAGATGCTCACAAAGGTCTGTCAGCATCCAAACGGACTACCCACCCGGGAAAACCAAATACGATCATCGATTTTATATTTTACAAACGGGCAACCCTTACCTCGGCCAGCGTGTGTTCTGAGGACAGCTGCAGGAGGCTTTCTGATCACCTCCCGATTCAAGCAACAATAAAGTTGAAAAAATAGCATAGTGCTTATGCTATGGACTGAAGTGCCACAAGCTGCCATGCTCATTTCCCCTCAAACCCAATAAATAAGTGCTTCACAATGAGCAATAAGCAGATTATTCATACAGAAAGTGCACCTGCCGCCATCGGCACCTATTCCCAGGCAGTTAAGGTTGGCACCACCGTATACGTTTCTGGTCAGATTCCTCTGGTTCCTGCCACCATGGAAATCGTTGAAGGTGATTTCAAAGCCAAGGCACGCCAGTGCTTCGAAAACCTGAAAGCTATTGCTGAAGCTGCCGGTGGTTCTCTGCAAGATGCAGTAAAAATCAACATATCCATGACTGACTTGAGCAACTTCCCTCTGGTGAACGAAGTTATGGCTGAATACATTCAGGAGCCTTACCCTGCACGTGCAGCTGTAGGTGTAAAAGAACTGCCTAAGGGCGTACCTGTAGAAGTTGAAGCGATCCTGTCTCTGAACTCCTAATATCAAAGTGCCAGAAACTACTAACAGCAAAGTCATGAACCCCGAATAGGGAGTATTGTCTGATACAAGCTGAAATTATGGCTTTGCTGTTATGTGTTCACCTTTACTTTTATCACCTCAAACATCTCTCCCACTGATAGAAGCACAGCCTTCAAAGTGCTCTCACCCGCATTGCCAGAAATACATACCTGCCCAGCACACTCATGGCAAAAATGGCTTCCCTATTGTTCGAATAGCAGAACGTTCTACTGAGCGAGTCAATCCTGAAGCGACCTGTCCAAACCAAGCCTTTAGCCTGCAAAAAGATGAATTCTGCCCAGGATTACAAACACTGGATTTCTGGATCAGGGTAAAGTATTACCAAACGAAAGAAAAAGAAATGCTGGAGGAACTGAGTGAGCGCTGGCAACAACTCAGTAAGAAAAACTTTGAAGATGCCCGCTGGAACGATGAGCTCAAAGTGTTTTTACAGGAGTACAAAGCGGATATGGATACTTTGTCCGAAAGTGTAACCAATGTTTTTACCTATCTACCTTTTCTGGCTCTTTCGCAGGTTGGCTGATCATTTCTGAGCCTCCTGTCGA
>NZ_CAMZOG010000009.1 GCF_947331445.1 Parendozoicomonas sp. Alg238-R29
CCCGGCAAAGCGCCAAAGCCACCGGAACCAGGTGCAGGGGACAAAGACCAGGTCAACCTGACAGACGACGAATCTCGTATTATGCCCACTGCCGGTGGTGCATTCGAACAAGCCTACAATGCCCAGGCGTCTGTAGACATCGGGAGTGGTCTGATCGTGACACGTCATGTGACTCAGGCACCGAATGACAAAAAAGAAGTTGAGCCAACACTCAGACAGTTACGCATACTGGCCCCCGTGCTTGGAAAAGCTGAGGGGTTACTGGCCGACACGGGCTACTTCAGCGAGGCTAATGTCTGCGCTGTGGATAAAGAAGAACTGACACCCTACATTGCTATAAAACGGGATGAGCACAACCCGCCCCCCTTGCAGCGTTTCCAGCCGGACCCGCCAGTCCCGGATGATGACGCCAGCGCTTTGGAGTGGATGCGCTGGCGCTTGCAGACACAAGAAGGGCGAGCCATCTACAGCCGACGAAAATGCACGATAGAGCCCACCTTCGGAATACAGAAGGAGGCAATGGGATATCGGCGATTCCTGGTGCGGGGACTGGAAGTGGTCTCGAAAGAGTGGGATCTGGTCTGCCTGACATTCAACCTGCGCCGAATGTTCAACCTGAAGCAAGTCGATGATAAAAAATGGCTGGCTCTGGTGCTTTATTGGCTTGTAGTCAGCCACTGTCTCATGAGGTTACGCTGGCGTTCTGTTTGAGTAAGTGACCTCTGAAGGCAGATATGAGCTCTGTAGGCCGATATGATCAAAAAGGACTCAAATGGACGGGCCAGTCCGACAGGCTGCTAGGCATCGAACTCGGCAATGCCCTTCGGGTAGCGCTGAGTCGTGTGCTTAATTGAGAACGCCCCTAATACTCACTTAACTTTTCTCACGTAGTCTGCCGCTTTTGTTACTATTGGCGCAGACCAATATCAAGAGAGTGCTATGACGGACTTTAATGAACCGGGGCTATTGAAGTTTTGGGAGTCACATTTTATTGAATATCTGGAAGATCATGAAACTGATGATCATTCCCACGATCTGTCACACTTTCAGCGTGTATGGGGAACAGCGCAAAAGATTCTTGCTGATGAACCCCGGGATGTGAATCACCTGATTGTTCTGGCCGCCTGTTACTTACACGACATTGTTACCATTCCTAAGAATCACCCTGACCGCAGCAAATCATCACAATTAGCCGCAGAGAAAACGGAAGAGATTCTGGAAGAATTGAATTTCCCTGAAGAATTGATTTCTGGTGTCTCCCACGCTGTTGCAGCTCATAGTTTTTCCGCAAATATTCCAACGGAAACACCTGAGGCAGAAGTTGTTCAAGACGCTGACCGTATGGAAGCTATCGGCGCAATTGGTCTTGCCCGGTGCTTTTACACTGGCGGCAAGATGGGTTCCAAGCTGTTTGATGCCAAGGATCCCTGGGCGGAAAATCGTGAGTTGGATGATCGCGAATTCAGCGTGGATCACTTCTACTGCAAGCTGCTGACCCTTGGTTCAACAATGAAAACGGTTCCGGGAAGAAAGCTGGCGGAAGAAAACACTGCGTACCTGCAGGGTTTTCTGGATAAATTGCGGGAAGAATTGGGGTAGGTTTTATCTCACTGGTGACATAAGTAATGCTTATGTCACCAGTGGGGTTGTATAGCTCTAGGTCATGGACTGCCCCATGCGAACCGGAACAGTTTCATCCAGCTCTTCTGCCCACGTCACCTGATCCTTGCCAAACAGAACGATGGCTGTTGAACCCAGTTTAAAGCGACCCATTTCAGCACCACGCTCCAGCGTAATTGGCTGGTTACCTTCCGGCGTGTAGTCAAAGGTTTGAACCTTGCGCTTGTGGGGAGTGACCAATCCTGCCCAAACGGTTTCAATACTGGCAACGATCATGGCACCGACCAGAATCACAGCCATTGGACCTTTCTCTGTATCGAAGATGCACACAGCACGTTCATTGCGGGCAAACAGGCGGGGAACATTTTCTGCAGTTGTCTGGTTAACAGAGAACAGGCGACCAGGAACGTGAATCATCTTGCGCAGAGTACCTGTTACTGGCATGTGAACACGGTGGTAATCTTTTGGTGAAAGGTAAACTGTTGCGAACTTGCCATCTTCAAACTCACGGGCCAGTTCTGAATCACCACCAATAAGCTCAGTCAGGCTGTAATCATGGCCTTTAGCCTGAAAAACACGGCTGTATTGGATGTCACCAATCTGGCTGATAGCGCCATCAGCAGGGCAAACCACCGCATCTTTATGTTCCGGAAGAGGACGCATGCCGTCTTTCAGTGGACGAGTGAAGAAGGCGTTGAAGGACTCATAAGCTTCTGGATTTTCTTCCAGAGCTTCACTCATATCTACGTTGTACTGTTTTACAAACCAGTTGGTAAACGGATTTTTAATAGCCGGTACTTTGCACTCTGCCAGCAGTCCTGCACCACGGGAAATCAAGTGATGAGGAACAATGTGCTGGAATGCAATAAAGAGTTCTTTTTTCACAATCGTATTCTGCTCAGGTCTCGTAATTATTCAGCTGTTGCGCTCGTAATTGTCGCAACCGGAGTATCTGCCCGGTTTCCCCATTCTGACCAGGAACCATCGTAAGCTCTGATCTTTTTATACCCCAGAATGCGCCCGGCCATATAGGTAAACCCGGAACGGTGATGGGTTTGGCAGTGAGTAATAATGTTTTTATCCGCTCCCAGCCCCAGGTTGGCCAGAACGGAAGAAAGATCTGGAAGGATTCGGTATTGGTGCTGGTGATCCATACCTCTGGTCCATTCAAAATTAATTGCGCCAGGAATATGACCCGCCCGGGTTGCGAACTGTTTGGTACCAGCATGCTCTTCTGGTGAACGGGCATCCCAGATAGTTATATTGCTGTCATCTCCCCGGCTCAGCTCTTCCATAATCTCTTCTGCAGTGGCACGGACTGCTGGATTAACAATTGCTACACCTACCGATGAAGGTTTGGTTGTCACCGGATCTTTTTGCAGAGGAAGTTGTGCAGCAAGCCATGCGTGTAGACCACCGTTAAGGTACGACATTTTCTGGTGGCCGATGAGATCCAGGGTCCAGATTAAACGGCCTGCCCAGCCGCCGCCCTCATCGTCATAAACAACAATATGTTTATCTTTCTGGTAGCCAATCCGGTTGAACAGGGCTTGCAGGTGTTCCAGTGATGGCAGCATACCGGTTGCGGGAGGCCGACCACATACCAGCTCACCGGGCGCAATATGAACAGCGCCGGGAATATGAACCTGCTTATAAGTTGCCGGATTGCAGACATCAATAATCAACAGGTTTTCTTCACCAAGTTGATTGGCCAGCTGCTGAGGTTCGATCAGCTCTACAGACGGGAGACTGTTACTCATTGTTATTGGACCCTGACGATAGCTGATAACGGGTTGAAACAGGGCAGACGGTGTCTGCTGAAGGGCATTGTACGGCAGAGATAGCGCTTCGCAAGCCTGAACCATCTTGAGAGATTGGGACGATGGACTATTACTGTGGCTGCTTTTTGTTGGTCATAATAATGGGGTGAGTGGTTTATGCAGAGATTTCAGAGGCTTTTACAGGGCTGTGTTCTCATTGTTTTTACCTGTATTGGTGGAATCGCAGTTGCAAATGAATGGCTTGTTGCCGTACTCAGTGGGAATGCACGGGCGGATGCCTGGTTGATTCCCATGGATGGCGATGATCATAAGGCAGTTCTTCATAATATTGCCGATTCGAAAACCAATCCAGCTTTTGTTGGTCATAGCGGAAATATTGCCTTTAAGACGTCTGTGATGGCTGAAAGTAACGCCATTTACTTTACTGCAGAGCTTTTGGCTCAGATGCTGCCAGAGCTAAAAAAACTTCAGAATGATGGAAAACTGGGGGACTACCCAAGTTTCTCATTTCTCTATGGAATAGCGGGCTTGGATGCTGTGGATGGCAAAGCTCCTGGATATAGCCCTGTTCAGGGGCGAGGAGCATTACATAAGTACGAAGATGTTGTTGATGAACTGTTTCGGATTAACGACATAACCCTGAATACTCTGGTAGGTGTTCATGATGGCAGCCTGCTGCTGAGAGCTGTGCTTCAACCAGGCTCTGAGTCTGAGAACGTGGTGATTTACGACGACACCTACGGTGAAGGTTATCGTTTAAACGATGGCGTGGTCGTTAGCAGAGACTCTATCCGTACGGATAAGAATATTCCTGCTGGCGGATACTTTCATCTCGGTTATTTAGGTGGAGAAGTTCTTTCCGGAGAAAACCGAAAAGCATCTGATGATCTGAATATGCGGATTCGGGAGTTCTGGAAAAACCGAGGTATTGACTACAGCCAGGATGAAGTACGCCTGAGATATGGTTCAAGCAACCGTAATGAGCTCGGTGGTGTGCTGGCAAGCCTTGTTCGTGAGCCGGAAAGTGCCAGTAAGGAGGACGTCCTGATGTCTTCAGTTGCTCAAACAGTGGATTCCCTGGTGACACTTTCTCAAAACTTGAAAACAGCTACGCCAGAACAACCTGCTGTTATCAAAATTATTGGTTTCTATAGTGACGCGGTGGAAGGTTTGCCCATATTGAAAGAACGCTTTGCGGAATTATCTGGCGGTACTCTGATTCCTGAATTAATAAAAGGTGAACAGCTGAATCAGGCTCTCACCAATTCAGCTGTTCAAGTATTTAAAGACGTTATGAAAGTACGTTATGGAGCTGCTGGGCTCTGAAAAGGAATTGGCAGTCGTTTAACTGCTCCCTGATGCTGGAAGCGTGAAAACTCCGATGTGGATACTGTTTCTACATCGGAGAATAATTTTCCAGAGTTCTCGCTAATCCATGCTTGAGTCTTGCTGGCAGTTTCAAAGCGCTGCTGCTTTCCGGATATGATGGGATAAACCAATTCCGCCAGTGATTCTGAGTTTGCCGCGATAGCAGAACCTTTTGAAATAAATGATTCTGCAGTTGGGAAAAGAATGTCCGATTCTTCTCCAACAATGATTATGTGGGGAGCTTTACCGGTAAACTCGTGTTCAGTTAGCGCATAGAAAGCAGTTGTCAGCGCTATGAAGTTCTCTCTGGCCTTGTTTACAACAGGCAGAGCTTCAGCAATCGCCTTTCTGTATAGCTCGTCATCAACCGGTGTTTGCAGGCTAACTTCAATACGGGCTCGATTCAGGCTATTGGCTGTTTCTCCAACCAGACGGCCGAAATTATTAAAGCCTTTACCCCGTTGTAAACGGGCAATGTTTCCTGCCTGACCGTTGGGGTGGTTTGAGGATCGTGGATCCAGCGCGATAACGGGTGTCAGGGACATTCTTTGGCTTGGAGCAAGAGTGCTGTAGTTGTAGCCAATTTCATAAATGCCGCCAGATTTCCTCATGCTGGCAGGAATCCAACCGCTTACTCCGATAGCTTTTCCATCTCTGACCAGATATGGGTGACTGATAGTTGTGGTGTGAATAACCAGTGATGGTTGACCGGGAGCTTCTTTCCCAAGGCTTTTGGCATGTTGTGTAGCCATAGCCGCAATTAAGCTGGCGTCCTGCTCAACTTTTGCGCGAACTCTGGACATATCCCGGCTCTGGTAAATCGTCCGCAAAACTTCCTGCTGGGCAAAACAGGAGAAGAACTCCTTACGGCTCATGCCCGGGTTCATACAGATAGTTTGTTGATCACCTCTAAGGTGCCGGTAAGCATCGCTGTTCGGCAAACCGAGACGTTCTGCTGCATCCGCTCCGGCAGCGGCAACGTAAACCTGCATAGGCTTGCTGCCACTATTAAACAGTTTCAAACGACTCATTTCCCTTTTAATCGCTGGAGAGGCAGCGTTCAGAACTCTCCGGAAAAATACGATTGGAGAGTCGTTGTAAGAAAGGGAAGGAGGATGACCAAACACTTCTGTGTTATCCCAGGTATTTTCAGATATTTCAACCAGTGGTTCAGGGGAGTTGCTCATGCCAAAGGTCAGCTGAACCCCGGTATTGGACATATACATGCTCAAAACTGGGTAGCCATCATCAGCACGGGACAGGGGAACGCAGAACATCAATAGCCCTGTCAAAGCCACGGTAAGAATAACGGTATAGCGAATAAGTCCGGAAAACATATAGTTTCATCCCTGCCAAACGTCCCAATATCACGTTTGACAACAGCTGAGAGGTTAAGTTTTCCGGAGCAGCTTAGACGTTAGTCCTGATTCCTGCTGTTACAGGTCGTTGAGGGAAGCCAGAATCTGGCGGTAGGAATCCATCCGCTTTTCTTCAATCTTGCCTTCATCCAGAGCTTGCAGTAGTGCGCAGCCGGGCTCCTGCTCATGGTTACAGTCCCGGAATCGGCAGTACCCGAGGAATTCCCGGAATTCCCGAAAACCGTTGATAACGTCTTCAGGTTCCATGTGCCAGAGGCCAAATTCCCGGATTCCCGGAGAATCGATCAAAGATCCGCCATCGGGGAAATGGAACAACTTGGCCGCTGTGGTGGTATGCATGCCTTTGCCGGTTTGTTCGGAAAGTTCTCCGACTTTGGTCTCAATACCTGGCAAAAGCACATTCACCAGAGAAGATTTACCCACACCAGATTGCCCCACGAAAACGCTGGTATGGTCTTTCAAGAGATCCTTGATTTCATCCAGTCCGTGATCTGTTTTGGTGGAAGCAGTCAGAATTTGATAACCAAGATCACGATAGGTTGCCATAAGGCTCAGCAGGCGATCGCGGTTGGAGTCATCAATTAAGTCGGTTTTGTTCAGCAGCAGAACAGGCTCAATATCCACAGCTTCCGCCGCTACAAGATAGCGATCTATCAGATTGGCGTGGGCTGTAGGAACCGGGGCGACAACCAGAACAATGTAATCAATATTAGCCGCCACGGGTTTAATTTTTCCGTGGTTGTCTGGCCGGCAGAGCTCACTCACTCTGGGAAGCTGGGCGACGACAACGCCAATGTCATCTTTACCAGGGCGCCAGATAATACGGTCACCGGTCACCAGAGCCGGAAGGTTGGCTCGAAGGTGGCAGCGATACAGGGAGCCGGGCTCAGAAGGGCGCTCAATATCGAGTTGAACGCCATAGTGAGCGATGACCAGACCTTCTTCTTCCGGGCCTAGTTCTGAGGTATTCAGCTGATCCTGAATCTTGGTTTCCCGTTTTTTGGCCCGTTCAGCACGCTCGTCCTGAATTTTCTGGATACGCCAGTTTTGGCGGCGGTTCAGTTTGCGTTTGGCCATGAAAAACGTAATACCGGGGGGAAATGAAAAAGACTGGTGGTTTGCATGAAGTTATCCGGCCAGATTATGATGACTGATGTACTCTTAATCAATACAAGTAACAGCTTCCCTGAATTATGGCGCAAAACAAACAGTCTCTGGCAGAAAATCTGGTTTGGCTCGATCTGGAAATGACGGGGCTGGATCCAAGAATAGACCGCATTCTTGAAGTGGCGGTGATTGTTACGGATGCAGATTTGAATGTTCTGGCAGAAGGTCCTGTGATCGCCGTTCATCAACCCGACTCCGTGCTCGACTCAATGAATGAGTGGTGTATAGAAACTCATGGCAAAACCGGCCTGACCGAACGGGTTCGCCAAAGCACCATTGGCGAAGCGGAAGCTGAGCAGATGACCATCGACTTCCTTAAGCAATATGCCGAGCCCGGGAAGTCACCTATGTGTGGCAATACTATCGGTCAGGATCGTCGGTTCCTGTTCAACTATATGTCTGACCTCCATGATTTCTTCCACTACCGAAATATTGATGTCAGCACCCTGAAAGAGCTGGCCCGTCGCTGGAAACCCGAGCTGCTGAAAGGCATGAACAAGGAAGGCTCTCACAAAGCCATTGAAGATATTCGTGAGTCTATCGATGAGATGAAGTTTTATCGGGAACACTTTATCAAACTCTGATGTATTCGTTACCTGTACCTTGAAGCCGGCCGTGTGTGCTGGCTTTTTTGTTTTTGGAAGTTATAGATAGACGTCCATGGTTATAGGCTAAACTGCTCAGGCTTTAGTTCTGGGGAGGGGAGCTACAGCCTGATGAAAATAGCTGCTGCGTGCTGCAAGCGAAAGAAAGTCTACGGTTGTGTGTTTTCTCTTTGCATTATTTATTTATTTATTCCTGTCGGTTTGTTGTTGGGGAGCGGGAGAGCTTCCAAAGCACCTCAGTTATCAACCCAAAGCCTCTATATCTGGTTTTGAAACCATGGCCAACAACACTCGATATTTGCCATTAGTGGAGCCGGTTCAACGTTCTCTACCTGTTCCGCAGGAACGAAAAAAAATAATCGCAGGGAAAGTGAAAACAGAGTGGTGCAGATCACTTAGTGGAAAAGATGAGACACTCGATATAGCTCAGGATCTGATTCACTTAATGGAGAGTTTTTTTCTGGCAATACCCTTCCAGCAAACGATGAACATGCATTTGTAGCAGTCTTTAGCTTTCGCGATTTTCAGGTATGTTGTTTGAGTGCCCATTTGACATGCTCTCTCACCATGTCGGATGGATGCTCTTTTCTGGCCTTTAGAGCATTAATGACTTTCTTTGTTGAGGGAGCATTACCCAACCCTACGGCAAGATTTCGTAACCAGCCTTCAAAGCCAGTTCTGCGAATAGGTGAACCAGCGGTTCTTTCCAGAAACTCTTCTTCTGTCCAGAGAAACAGATCTGCCAGATCGGTAGAGTCCAGCTTATGGCGAGGCAGGAAATCTGTTTCCCCTGAGTGTTTGGCAAATTTATTCCACGGACAGATAATCTGGCAGTCATCGCAGCCAAATACCCGGTTACCGATAGCTTTGCGGAACTCTTCGGGAATTGAGCCTTTCAGTTCAATGGTCAGGTAAGAAATACAGCGGCGGGCATCCAGCTGGTGGGGTGCAATAATGGCATTAGTGGGGCAGATGTCCGCACAGGCAAAGCAGCTTCCGCAATGGTTGGTTCGCTGTGGTTTATCGACTGGCAGTGGCAAATTGGTGAACAGCTCTCCAAGAAAGAACCAGGAGCCTGCTTTGTTGTTTAGCAGCAGCGTATTTTTGCCAATCCAGCCCAGCCCGGCTTTTTCGGCAATAGCTTTTTCCAGAACCGGGGCGCTGTCGACAAATGCCCTGTAACCGTACTTGCCAACTTTTTCTTCGATGCGTTTACCAAGCTGGGTGATGCGTTTGCGAATGACTTTATGATAATCGCGTCCCAGAGAATAACGGGAGATATAAGCTTTTTCCGGCTGTTTCAGAACTCGAACCGCCTGAGTGTCTCCAGTCAGGTAATCCATGCGTACAGAGATAATACGAAGGGTTCCGGGAACCAGTTCGTCTGGACGGGATCGCATATTGCCATGGCTGGCCATGTAATCCATTTCGCCATGGAAATCGCGAGCCAGCCAGTTTTTCAGATGCTGCTCATGTTCACCGAGATCAATATCGGTGATGCCAGCATCCTGAAAACCAAGCTCGCGAGCCCAGCGTTTTATGTCAACCGCCAGCTGTTCCAGCTCTGTATCATCAAGAACTGGGCGAATTGGGATTGATTGAGTGTTAGGTGAATCTGTCACTTATTCAGGCAAGGTAGATATAATGCAAATATAAGGCGTAGTTTATTAACTGGCGCCAAAAGAGTATCGATCAGTAAGACTAACGGGGATCGCCCATGGGCGGCAGTTTACCACATTCACTGTATACCGCAGAACAGACTCGCAATCTGGATGCCGAGACAATTCACAATCACGGCATTCCCGGCATTGAGTTGATGAAGCGAGCCGGGCAAGCCTCTTTTGAGGTTGCCATGAAAACTTGGCCACAAGTTGGGCGGGGTGGTTCCCTGCAGGTTTTTTGCGGGGCAGGGAATAATGGCGGAGATGGCTACATTATTGCGGCTCTGGCCCGGCAAAGATACATTCCGGTGCGGGTTATCAGCCTGAAACCGCCTGAGCGCTTAACGGGAGATGCCCGCAAGGCCTGGGAGTGGTTTCGTGATCTTGGTGGCCGCTGTGAATCCTGGTCTGAAAAAATAAAACTGACTGGCGACTTGATTATCGACGCTATGCTGGGGACCGGGCTCAGCGGCGATGTTTGTGGTGATTTTGCTAATGCAATCAACCTTATCAACCAATCGGAAAAACCTGTTCTTGCGGTGGATATCCCTTCGGGACTTTCTGCTGACACAGGTGCAGAGCTGGGAACAGTTATAAAAGCTGATGTCACCGTCACCTTTATTGGTATGAAGCGAGGGTTGTTTACAGGTGTCGCTCCCCGCTTTTGCGGCGATATTTGTTTTGCCGACCTCGGTGTTCCCAAAAAGGTTTATGACATAACACAACCCGCGGCTCACTTGATTAAACGAAAGGATATGGCAGCACTGGTTCATCCAAGAGCTCGAGATGCCAACAAAGGTAGTCATGGCCATTTGCTGGTGATTGGTGGTGATCATGGCATGGGTGGAGCCTCTATCATGACCGCCGAAACTGCCCTGCGTTGTGGGGCAGGTCTGGTTACATTGGCGACCCGTTCCGAACATGTGATGGGCAGTCTTGTTCGCAGGCCAGAAGTTATGGTTCGGGGAGTTGACTCCGCTGAGGATCTGGAACCTTTGTTGGAGGGGAAAACAGCGATCGCTATAGGTCCAGGATTAGGGAAAAAAGAATGGGGGCGTTCACTGCTGCAAAAAGTGCTGGAAACAGATATTCCTTTGCTGATAGATGCTGACGCACTGAATATTATTGCCCATAACCCTGATATGTTTTTGCCTCGTACTCACTGTGTTATTACGCCCCATCCCGGTGAAGCATCGCGATTACTGAGCTTCAACATTGCTGATGTTGCGGCAGATCGATTCACCGCCGTTGGGCAGTTGCAGACTTTATGTGGTGGAACGGCCATTCTCAAAGGCGCTGGTACACTCATTGCGTCGTCTGATACAACCTGGTTGTGTCGGGCAGGTAACCCGGGTATGGCTGTTGCGGGGATGGGAGATGTTCTTAGCGGTATTATGGGCGCATTGCTAGCTCAAGGGTATTATGCGACAGATGTTGCGAAACTCGGTGTTTGGCTCCATGCCACGGCCGGAGACGATTGTGCGGCTGCTGGTGGTGAAATCGGTATTGCAGCTACAGATTTAATTCCAGCTGTTCGAAAACAATTGAATCGCTTGACTGAAGAATAGAGATTGATAACAGAAGTATGTCTGAAACAGTTTTCAAAACTTTCCCAATAGAGCTTAAGGGCGAAGACCAAATGGTCGATTTCGGTCGGCGTCTTGCCTGTGCCAGCGAAGGTTGGGGTGTGTTCTATCTGGAAGGTGACCTCGGGGCGGGGAAAACAACCCTGAGCCGTGGCATCCTGAGAGGGTTTGGTCATGAAGGAGCTGTCAAAAGCCCGACATATACTTTGGTTGAGCCCTACGAAATGGAACATCAGTCTGTTTATCATTTCGACCTGTATCGTTTAGGTGACCCGGAAGAGTTGGATTTTTTGGGAGTACGGGAATACTTTGGCCCTCATGCGTTGTGTCTGGTTGAGTGGCCTGTACGAGGCAAGGGTTTTCTTCCTCCCGCCGATATTCTTATTAAGATCGCCTATCAGCCAGAAAGTCGAATTATTAAGGTTGAGCCAATCAGCGAACATGGGCAGACTGTTTGTAGAAACCTTCAGGGATGATCACGGAGTAGAGTGTGGGGCGGGAGTTAGATTCGTTGCAGGAAGAGGATAAAGGTTCTGGCGGACCACAACTGTCCAGACGCCGTTTTACCAAAATGGCCTCGGTTCTGGTTGCCTCGTTAACTCTGCCTACCGTTTCATCTGCTCTTGCTGCCAGTGCCGCAATTAAAGGGGTGCGCTTATGGCGCTCTCCGGAAAAAACCCGTTTAGTGTTCGATCTCAGTAGCGGTATTGAACACAAAATATTTCCGCTGACCAATCCGCACCGTCTTGTTATTGATATCAAAGATACTCGTTTACCGGGCTCCCTTTCTAAACTGGAGTTGGGTGAAACGCCCATCAAAGATGTGCGCTGGGCAACCAGGAAAAATAATGATCTGCGTATCGTTCTGGATCTGAAACAGAAGATTACCCCCAGAAGTTTTGTACTCAAGCCAAACGATACATACGGTCATCGTCTTGTAATTGATTTGTTTGATGTGAAGGCAGCTGCTACCACAACACGCGTTCCTGAACCGATTTCCACCAACCGAGATATTGTTATCGCCATTGATGCCGGGCACGGTGGCGAAGATCCTGGCGCTGTTGGCCATCGCGGTGCGCGGGAGAAAGATGTTGTTTTAGCGATCGCTCGGGAAATTTCCTATTTGTTTAAACAGAACAAAGGCTTTAAACCCGTACTGGTTCGAACCGGCGATTATTATATCTCGCTGCGGGAAAGAACAAAGCTGGCCAGAAGGAAGAACGCTGATGTTTTTATTTCTGTTCATGCGGATGCGTTTAGCCGCAAGAGTGCCAATGGGGCTTCTGTGTTCACCTTGTCTCAGAGAGGTGCCTCTTCAGAAACGGCGCGCTGGCTGGCAAACAAGGAGAACAGTTCTGACCTTGTAGGTGGCGAAGATGGTGTAAGCCTGGATGATAAAGATGATGTGCTTGCCAGCGTATTATTGGACTTATCTATGACTGATAGCCAAAGCCGCAGCGAAAAGATTGGCAGCCGGGTTCTTTCCCATCTGGGACGTATTAATAAACTTCACAAAAAGAAAGTGGAACAGGCCGCTTTTGCGGTTTTGAAGAACCCGGATATTCCTTCCATTCTTGTTGAAACGGGTTTTATATCTAATCCTACCGAAGCCAGAAAACTGGTTACCAAGGCCCATCAGCGTAAATTGGCCCGTGCTGTTCATGCTGGTGTGAAAGAGTTTTTCCTAAAAAACCCTCCGGCAGGAACCTGGATTGCCAATAACCGTGGTAAAAGCTCCACAGCTGTCAGTTACAAAGTGAAAAGTGGAGATACTCTCAGTGGCATAGCCACCCGGCACCATGTCAGCCTGAACAGGCTTCTGGCCTCCAACCACATGGGTATCAGTGACATATTAAAAGTCGGGCAGATACTGCGTATTCCTTGAGCATGCTATAAAATGCGCCGCCCTGCCTTTTAATCGTTACTCACAGGTGACAGGTGACCAACTCCCTTCCTCCCGCAATATTTCTGATGGGACCAACGGCATCCGGAAAAACGGATCTGGCCGTTACGCTGCATGAACAATTGCCCTGCGATATTATCAGTGTGGATTCTGCACTGGTTTACAAAGGTATGGATATCGGAACAGCCAAGCCTGATGCGGAGTTTCTGGCAAGAGCGCCCCACCGTTTGATTGATATTCGTGATCCGGCAGAGGCTTATTCCGCCGCAGAGTTTCGGGAAGATGCGCTGGAGCATATGCGGGAAATTACCGCCCGGGGAAGAATTCCACTACTGGTGGGCGGGACCATGTTGTATTACAAAGCCCTGCGAGACGGGCTGGCAGATTTGCCAGCTGCGAACGAAACAGTCCGGCAGGAGATTATGAATCAGGCCGAACGGGAAGGTTGGCAGTCTGTGCACGACCGGTTAAATGGGGTAGACCCTGAATCAGCGGCACGTATTCACCCAACAGATCCACAGCGTTTGCAGCGGGCGCTGGAAGTTTTTCTGGTAAGTGGCAGAACTGTGACGGAACTGGTAGCGGAACAGAAACGAACTCAGTTACCATTTCGTGTACTAAATCTTGCAGTGGCTCCCAAAGAACGCAGTGTTCTTCACGAGCGTATTGCCAAGCGTTTTCGTATTATGATGGACGCAGGGTTTATTAATGAAGTTGAAGCTTTGTATGGGAGAGATGACCTGCATCCTGGGCTTCCTTCTATCCGCTGTGTCGGTTATCGGCAGGCGTGGAGTTATCTCGACGGGGAACTATCCCGGGATGATATGGTCGATAAAGGAATCATTGCAACCCGGCAGTTGGCTAAACGCCAGTTTACCTGGTTGCGTAGTTGGCAGGATTTGCATTGGTTAGACAGTTTGTCTGCCAATCTTCCAGATTCAACTATGCTGCTTGTGCAGCAATGGCTTGAAGGCAAAAGGATTTAGTTTTATTTCGAATCTAACGAATTAAGGCAATCTGGTTGTCTGCAAAAAATTGAGCTGGGACATGGTATTGAAAGCAAACTTGGTTCTTTCGTACCCCTAGCTAGTATTACTTATTGAACGCTCATTGGGGCTGGCTTAAGGTTCTCTGTCTTTTTGCTGTATACAGATTAAACAATTAGCTGTGTGCTTTCTCTGTATCTGCTAACCTGTAAGCCGTTCCAAGCCGGACTTTGAGCGCGGGCTTTTTATAATTCGACAAATAAAAGGAGTACGGAAATGTCAAAAGGGCATTCCCTACAAGACCCTTACCTGAACGTCCTGAGAAAGGAGCGTGTTCCCGTTTCCATTTATCTGGTTAACGGCATCAAGCTACAGGGGCAGATTGAGTCTTTTGACCAATTTGTGATTCTTCTGAAAAATACTGTAAGCCAGATGGTTTACAAGCATGCAGTATCTACTGTTGTACCTGGTCGTCCTGTACGACTGCCTATGCCTAATCAGGAAGGCGACGACCTGCTGCCACAAGACTGATTGGCCTATTTAGCCTGAGTCCGGTGTTTGCAAGTTTTGATTCCCTGGTCCCTATGATGTTGTTGAGTTGAAATGATTTAACACAATCGTCGGGCAATCAGGGTTTTAAGGTGCATAGCAGATTAATGCTGCCCGAATTTTCAAAGAGCCAGATTTCTTCGGGAGTCTGGCTTTTTGTTTATGCATTCTGTATTTGTAGAATCTGTATTGAAGCCTCTGAACATTGAAAATATGTAATACTGAAGAAATAAAATCCTGTTCAGGGCAATCAAAGGGTACAATCCTTCTTCTGAATAAAATGAAATGGAGCAGATTGCTTGTTTTTTGAGCGTCACGAACGTGGTGAAAGAGCAGTACTAGTCCATCCTGAGTGTCTTGACGATCAGCAGCGTGAAGATCCGCGAGAATTTCAGGAGCTGGTTCGTTCCGCCAATGTGGAACAGGTTGCCTTTGTTGTTGTCGCCAACCCCAAAGTCTCCCCCCGCTATTTTGTCGGTTCCGGCAAACTGGAAGAAATCCGTCAGCAGGTCATTGCCTGTGATGCTGATGTTGTACTGTTTAACCACGCCTTATCCCCCAGTCAGGAACGAAACCTTGAGGCAGAACTCGAATGCCGCGTGGTAGATCGTACCGGCCTTATTCTCGATATTTTCGCCCAGCGTGCCCGTACCCATGAAGGCAAGCTGCAGGTGGAACTGGCTCAGCTTGACCATGTGAGTACTCGCCTTGTTCGGGGCTGGACGCACCTTGAGCGTCAGAAAGGTGGTGTTGGCCTGAGAGGGCCGGGTGAAACCCAATTAGAAACAGACCGTCGCTTGCTGCGTGCACGGATAAAAACTATCCAGAAGCGTTTGGACAAAGTTCGGAAACAACGGGATCAAACCCGTCGTTCCCGGAAGCGTGCGGATATTCCGCTGGTATCGCTGGTGGGTTATACCAACGCGGGTAAGTCTACGCTGTTCAACGCCATCACTGAGTCCGGTGTTTATGCGGCAGATCAGTTGTTTGCTACTCTGGATCCAACTTTGCGTCGTTTGCAGATCCAGGATCTGGGCCCAATCATTCTGGCAGACACTGTAGGCTTTATCCGCCATTTGCCTCATAAGCTGGTGCAGGCATTTCGGGCAACACTGGAAGAGTCGGCAATGGCTGACTTGCTTCTCCATGTGATTGATTGCGCAGATGCGGAACGTCAGGACAATATCCAGCAAGTTCATAATGTGCTGGAAGAAATTGAAGCGAATGAACTGCCTACTCTGGAAGTTTTCAATAAAACTGATCTGCTGGGCATGAAACCCCGTATCGATCGGGATGAAAACAATAAACCGGTTCGGGTGTGGATTTCTGCACAGCGCAACGAAGGTCTGGATCTTTTACAGCTGGCCATTGCAGAGCTGCTTGGTGACGACCTGGTTCACGAGTTCATTCCGGTCCCCCATGACAAAGGTCGTTTGCGCGCACGTCTGTACAAACTGGGTGTCGTTCAAAGCGAAGACTTCAATGAAGAAGGTTTGCCGGTTCTGGAGCTGAGAATGCCCCGGCAGGAATTACAGAAACTCATGTTACAGGAAGGGATGGATGTTCCGTGGGAGCTTCCAGACAAAGAACCCTGGATGAATGAGTGAGGGGTTCTGTGATACCGGGAGATGTTTCCGGTATCACAGAAGAAACCTGTGTTACACCCTTGAATTTGATTCACAAGAGCACCATTGAGAGTTGTATTCAGGTTTTGATCCAGAGCTTCGGAACCAGAAATCAATGAAATGCTTAAATGTGTTTGAGCTATTTGAGTGTTATTGTTGATGGAGCGGAATTTCTGGATGCAAGATGGGGGACAGATTGACACAACCTGTGTACCGTTCTGTATTTATAGACTGATTAAACACTGTTTATCAGTTTAGTCGAGAGAAATACTCGGATGTATGCTGCGTATAAGCCGTAGTGAAGGTTGCGTCTAATACCGCAGTAACTCTACAATTTGCCATGGTGGTCGCAGTAGGCTGTGTACAGCGAACAGCGCGCGTGTATAGCGACTGGCCATTACTGACAGTGGGCAGGTACTGGATGAGTTCCTGAAAAACATATCAGGAATTTATCAGGCAGGCTTTCTGAACTCTGTCTGCGTGACCAGACAGTGGATGACAACGCTGACGACGGAGAACTTTATGGCCTGGAATGAGCCGGGTGGTAATAACCAGGATCCCTGGGGGGGCGGAAACAAAGGCAACAATCAGGGTCCACCTGATTTGGACGAAGCCTTCCGCAAGTTTCAACAGACACTGAAAGGCATTTTCGGTGGCAAGGGCGGCTCTACAGGCGGCAATGGAAACCGTGGAGGCTCTGGCAGCGCAGCTGGCAGTGGTGGTCTCTGGGTTGGTATTGTTGTTATCGCTATTCTTGCCTACCTGTGGAACGCTGTTTACGTTGTCGACGAAAAAGAACGTGCAGTAATCCTGCGTTTTGGTAAGTACACAGAAACTGTAGGCCCTGGTCTGCGCATGTACTTCCCGCCTGTTGAGTCCCGCTACTTGAGGCCGGTTACCCAGATCAATACGTATCGTTTGAGTCAGTCCATGCTGACTGAAGACGAAAATATTGTCGAAGTAGCTATGTCTGTTCAGTACAACATCACCAGTCTGGAAGATTATGTACTAAAAGATTCCAATCCTGAGCAAAGCCTGAAGGAAGCAACCCAGAGTGCCCTGCGTCATGTCGTGGGTAGTTCTGAGATGTATAAAGTGCTGACCGAAGGGCGTGAGGTTCTTGGCGACGAAGTGAAGGTTCGTTTGCAGGAATACCTGAATGCCTACGGAACGGGCCTCAATGTTATTAAGGTAAACATTGAAAGCTCCCAGCCTCCTCGTCAGGTGCTGACTGCATTTGATGATGTTATTCGAGCGCGGGAAGAAGAGCAGCAGGAAAAGAACAAGGCAGAAGCTTACGCGAACCAGGTTATTCCTGAAGCCCGAGGTGATGCCCAGCGTATCCGCGAAGAAGCAGAAGGTTACAAAGACGAAGTCGTTTCCCGTGCCAAGGGTGATGCTTCTCGTTTCAACCAGCTGCTGACCGAGTATCAGAAAGCACCAGGGGTAACCCGAGAGCGTCTCTATCTGGAAACCATGCAAGAACTGCTGGGTACAACCAGTAAGGTTCTGGTTGATGTGAAAGGTGGAAACAACATGATGTATCTGCCACTGGATAAACTGATGGATGGTAAGAAATCCCGATCAGCATCCGGAGGCTCTTCAAGCAACTCAGGAGCAACAGCCCTGTCTCAGGATGATATCGGCACTATTGCTGATCAGGTAACTGCCGAGATCAACCGCCGTGTCAGCAACAGCCGTACAGGGAGGACTGCACGATGAGTTCTAAAGTAATGTCTGCTGTTATTGTACTGGGTCTGGTTTTCCTGGTTCTGGTTAACAGCCTGTATATGGTGACTGAGCGCGAACGTGGTGTTCAACTGCGCTTTGGTCAGATTACTCATGCTGACATTAAGCCCGGACTGCATATCAAAGTTCCTTTCATTGATAATGTGAAGATCTTTGATGGCCGTTTACAATCTCTGGATGTTCCTCAGGCGCGTTTCCTGACCCTGGAACAGAAAGCTGTAGTTGTTGATGCTTACATTAAGTGGCAGATTCAGGACGTTGAGAAATTCTACAAAGCAACAAACGGTGAACTGTATCGTGTCAGCCAGTTGCTGACCCAGCGTGCAGATTCTCGTTTGCGTAACAGCTTTGGTGGTTTGACTCTCAATGAGGTGGTTTCCGGTCGCCGTGATCAGATGATGGAAGATATCACCTCCAACCTTAACTCCGTAGCGCTCAAGGAACTGGGTGTTTCTGTTAAGGATGCCCGTGTGAAGAAAATTGACCTTCCGGAAGACGTGAGTGACTCTGTATTCCAGCGGATGGCATCTGAGCGTGAGAAAGAAGCTCAGGAATACCGTTCCAAGGGTAAGGAGATGGGTAAGGCTATCCGCGCGAACGCTGAGCGTGAGCGTCGGGTTATTCTTGCTGAAGCTTATCGGAAATCAGAAATTCTGCGCGGTGAAGGTGATGCCGAATCAGCATCTATCTATGCCAGTGCTTACCAAAAGGATTCTGAGTTTTATTCCTTCTACCGCAGCCTTCAGGCCTACAGAAACTCCTTTAACAGTGCTTCTGACGTTATGTTGCTTGAACCAGACAGTGACTTCTTCAAATATTTGAAGGAACCTTCTGGTAAGTAAGAAATACACGCTGACTGCAAGCTGGTCGAGTGGTATGATTACGCAAACCGGGTCCGAGGGACCCGGTTTTTTCGTGTATAGCGTTTGAATGCTTTGCGTTTCCAAATGCGTATCAAGATAGAGAACGCCCATGAGCTTCTGGCAGGAATTGGCAGTTGCATTCTGCCTGATGTTGGTACTGGAAGGGATCATTCCTTTTCTTTACCCCCAGAGATGGAGACAGCTTGTTGCCCAGCTGGCTCGTGTGGATGATCGGAGTCTGAGAATAACTGGTCTGGCCAGTATGTTGATTGGAACTGTTCTGCTTTACCTTGTGCGCTGACTTGTTTGCTTAAGTTATAAAGGCTCCTAAGAGAGCTAAAACGAGAGACGGGGAAAATGACGATAGCGGATCGCTGGCTGTTGCCGGATGGTATTGAAGAAGTGCTCCCACCCGAAGCCCGGAAGGTTGAGCATATACGCCGTGAAGTGCTGGATCTATATGCCTCTTGGGGCTACGACCTGGTTATCCCTCCTCATATAGAATTTCTCGAATCCCTGACTGCCGGTTCTGGCAGTGACCTGGAACTGATGACCTTTAAGGTGACGGACCAACTTTCCGGTCGCACCCTTGGTCTGCGTGCCGACACAACACCTGCAGTTGCCCGAATGGACGCTCATACCTTACGCCAGGATGGTCCGGTTCGGCTCTGTTATGCAGGCAGTGTATTCCACACCCGCCCGGCAACCCTGACCGCTTCCCGTACCCCTATTCAACTGGGAGCTGAGCTTTATGGTCATTTCGGGTTAGAAAGTGATCTGGAAGTTATCTCCCTGATGTTGGAAACACTGGCATTGTCTGGTATCTGCCAACCTTCTGTTGATCTTGGCCACGTTGGTATCTTTAGACAGCTGGTGAAAATGGCCGGAATCAGTTCTGAAGGTGAAGCAAAGTTGTTTGATGCTTTGCAGCGCAAAGATATTGGCGAAATGCAGGCTTTGATCACTGGTATCACTGTCCCCGAAGCGGGCAGAATGCTGATGGCGCTGCCAGAACTGTGTGGTGATATTTCAGTTCTGGATATAGCACGAAAAGAGCTGGCGCAGGCACCAGCTGAAGTGCTTGAAGCCATTAATAGCCTGGCAGCACTTGCTGAACGTGTAAGTGCGCTTTATCCGGCTATTTCTCTGTACTTTGATCTGGGTGAACTCCGAGGTTACAACTACCACACCGACGTCGTTTTTGCGGCGTATGTTCCTGGTGAAGGGCAGGCTGTTGCCAAAGGTGGTCGTTATGATGGCATCGGGGCAGCATTTGGGCGTTCCCGTCCTGCAACGGGCTTCAGTGCAGATCTTAAGGTTTTATTGCGTCTCGGTTCTTATGAAGAGCCGGAACGAACAGGGGCCATTCTGGCACCTCTGGATGTTGATCCGGAAATTGTTCGTCAACTGCGTGCTCAAGGTGAGCGTGTAATCAATCAGCTTTCTGACAATACCGATGGTGAAAGCCGGAAGTACAGACGAATTTTGAAACATGTGGATGGAAACTGGCAGGTTATTTCAGCAGATTCAATCTGATGGAATGAATTTATCAGCGCCATAATTGGCTAAAACGGATGCTGTAAACCGAAAGGTTGGGCAGGCGGTTTTTTTTTTACCGAGATGAAGTGATGGGCAAGAACGTAGTCATTCTGGGCACCCAGTGGGGTGATGAAGGCAAGGGCAAGATTGTTGACCTGCTGACCGATCAAGCGTCCGCTGTTGTGCGTTTCCAGGGCGGCCACAACGCCGGGCACACGCTAGTTATTAATGGTGAGAAAACAGTTCTTCACCTGATCCCTTCCGGTATTCTCCGTGACAATGTCACCTGCTACATCGGTAACGGTGTTGTACTGGCTCCAGATGCCCTGCTGAAAGAAATGGCAGAGCTGGAAGAGCGTGGAGTACCTGTTCGTGAGCGCTTGCGTCTGAGTCCGGCCTGCCCGCTCATTCTTCCTTATCATGTAGCTTTGGATCAGGCTCGTGAAGCGGCCCGTGGTAAAGCCAAGATCGGTACAACAGGCCGTGGAATAGGGCCTGCTTATGAAGATAAAGTTGCTCGCCGTGGTCTGCGTTTGAGTGACCTGATGCATCCCGAGCGTTTCGCTGAGAAGCTGAAGGTGGTGATGGAATATCACAACTTTGCTCTGGAGAACTACTACAAGGCTGAGCCTGTCAGCTACGAAGACGTGTTGGAAAAAGCTCTTGAGTGGGGTCGCCAGATTCTGCCTATGGCTGATCGTGTGACCGATAACCTGCACGAACTGCGTAAAGATGGTGAGAATATCCTGTTTGAGGGGGCTCAAGGCTCTCTGTTGGATATTGACCACGGTACCTACCCGTTTGTAACCTCTTCCAACACCACTGCTGGTGGCGTGGCTACTGGTTCTGGTTTTGGCCCTTTGTATCTGGATTATGTTCTGGGTATCACTAAGGCTTACACCACTCGTGTAGGTTCTGGTCCATTTCCAACAGAATTGTTTGATAGCGTTGGCGAACACTTGGGCACCAAGGGCAATGAATTTGGCGCGACAACCGGTCGTGAACGTCGCTGCGGTTGGTTGGATGCTGTTGCTTTACGCCAATCTGTTCAGATTAACAGTGTATCCGGTATCTGCTTGACCAAACTGGATGTTCTGGATGGCCTGGAAACAGTTAAGATTTGCACCAGCTATACCAACTCTACCGGCGAAGAGATTGTCACTCCTAACGATGCAGAAGAGTGGGAAGAAATTACTCCGGTTTATGAAGACATGCCTGGTTGGAGCGAGACGACTTTTGGAGCGAAGACTCTGGAAGAGCTGCCTGCTAATGCCCGTGCTTATATCAAACGTGTAGAAGAAATTATCGGCGCTCCTGTGGATATCATTTCCACTGGCCCGGATCGTGTTGAAACGATCACTCTGCGTCACTCCTTTGATGCTGAGTGAATCCAGCGCTGTGTAAAAAAGGCTTCTGCTTAGGAGCCTTTTTTATCTGACTGCTTTAGTTGGCAGACCGTTACTTCTGAATAGCCAGGCCAGCCCCAAGACCAACTAATAGCGTTCCGGTAATCCCATTAAAAGCCTGATTCACAGATGGCTTTGCCAGCCACTCTTTAGCCCTGTTAATCATCAAAGAAATCATAGTCTGCCAAATCATGGCAATGACAAAATGAAGCCCGGCCAAAGTGAGAGACTGTATTAATGCAGAACCCTCAGGATTTATAAACTGAGGCAGAAATGCCATATAAAAAATGACAGTTTTTGGGTTTAAGATGTTAGAGAGAAAACCTTCTCGAAACGATTGTGAGGCTGAAAAAGAGTGCCCTTTTACCTGACCGGTTACTAAACTGGCTTTACCCCGCCATGCTTGCTTCAGGCTTCCAAATCCCAGCCAGATAAGATAACCGGCGCCAGCCAGCTTCAAAAAACTGAATGCAACGGCAGACTGAAGAAGAATAACGGAAATACCTGCAGCAGAAACCAATGCGTGAATAAACAGGCCAGAGCAGATGCCCAGGCTAGTGACCGTGCCATCTGCAAGCCCACCGCGGCTGGTATTACGCATAACAATCAGGGTATCGGCACCCGGAGCCATAGTGAGTAAAACCAGTGCAATAAGAGCGGGCCAGAGATCGTAAAACATACATCACCTTATAAGTATTCTGTTCGGCAGAGTAACAGGAAAATGCTAGTGGGCTACAAATCGGTTTATATAAAAAGCGGTAGATAAGCCGAAGAACTGCAAACCGACCTTTGATATCGACTATGCCATCTGCCGTAGCATAAGGTTTCAGTTGTTATCCACCAAGACAAACACAGGAAAACCAGTGACAGTCTCCATGAATATACTAACCATCAGGCATTGGGTTTAGCCCAACAAAGCCAAGGTGGTCTGCAGTATTCGTCTGGCTATAAAAACAGGCGATAATTTCCTGTGTAACTAATCGCCTACTTAATTTGTTAGTCGTTCTAGCATTTCTGATACAAAGTGTTAGTCAATTCGTTCTTCGTATACGACTAAAAGGTGTCTAATAGCCTTTACATCGCCTGAAAGCCCTGTGGGGCGTATACTTGGTTGCAGAATGATCTTTTAGGGAAAAACATGTCCACATCCTGGCGGTCCGATGACCCCAATGCCGGTGACGAAGCCAGCAAATATGAGAATCCAGTTCCAAGCCGCATTGTTATCCAGCAGCATCTTGAAAGCCGCGGTGCTCCGGCACGCTACGAGGTTTTGTTAGAAGAATTCGGCATTTTTGATGACAATGAGCAGGAAGGATTACGACGCCGGTTGATCGCTATGGTGCGGGATGGGCAGCTGATTCAGACCCGAAAAGGAGACTTTGGTCTTATTAATAAAATGGATCTTATCGTTGGTAAGGTTCAAGGACACAGAGATGGTTTTGGTTTTGTTATCCCTGCAGAAGGCGGTGACGACCTGTTTCTGACCGCTCGTCAGATGAAAGAACTATTTGATGGTGACAGGGTTGTTGTCCGGGAAACGGATGTTGACACCCGTGGCCGTCGCTACTGCGCGATTATTGATATTCTTGAGCGCAGCGTTACACAAGTCGTAGGCCCTTACCGTGAAGAAGATGGTCTTGGTTTTGTAACACCAGAAGGGCGTCGCATGACCAATGATGTGGTTATCGAGCCTGGTGCTTTGATGCCAACACTTGGCCAGATGGTATTGGTGGATATCAAGGAATACCCCACCAAGCGGCATATGGCGATAGGTGTTATTCGTGAAGTGCTTGGAGACCGAATGGCTCCAGGTATGGAAATTGATATCGCACTGCGCAGTCATGAAATCCCTCATGAGTGGCCGCGTGATGTGAATCGTGCAGTAAAATACTTCAAGCCGGAAGTGGCTGAAGACGATAAAGCTCACCGCATAGATATGCGGAAAGTACCATTCGTAACTATCGACGGTGAAGATGCCCGGGATTTTGATGATGCCGTTTTTGCCGAGAAGAAAAAGTCAGGTGGCTGGCGTTTGTATGTTGCCATTGCAGACGTTTCTCATTACGTAAGACCTGGCTCTGCACTGGATAAAGAAGCACACAATCGTGGCAACTCAGTGTACTTCCCTGGCAATGTTATCCCCATGTTACCGGAAGTTCTTTCCAATGGTTTGTGTTCCCTGAATCCTCATGTTGATCGTTTGGCGATGATCTGCGAAATGACCGTCAGTGCTAAAGGTGCACTGAGTGGTTATACCTTCTATGAAGGTGTGATTCAGTCCCACGCCCGCCTGACCTACACCAAGGTTGGTGCAATGCTGGAGCGCCCAGAGGAAAAAGATGGGAAAGCACTGCGCAAGCAGTATGCTGATGTCGTTCCTCATGTGGATGAGTTGTATAACCTTTATCACGCCCTACGTACAGTGCGCTCTGATCGTGGTGCTATTGATTTTGAAACCACTGAAACGCGCATTATCTTTGGTGACAATCGCAAGATTGATAAAATCGTTCCGACTGTTCGTAACGATGCTCACAAGCTGATTGAAGAATGCATGCTGTGCGCGAATGTCGCTACGGCCAGGTTCCTTGAAAAGCACAAGCTGCCAGCCTTGTACCGGGTTCACGAAGGTCCAACCGATAAGAAGCTGGAAACCCTTCATAAATTTATGGGCGAGCTAGGCCTGAGCCTGCCTGGTCGTAACAAGCCTGATCCGAAAGATTATCAGCGGTTGCTGAGCTCCATTCAGGAGCGCCCGGATGCTCATGTTATCCAGATAATGATGCTGCGTTCGTTGAGTCAGGCAGTGTACACACCAGAGAATGAAGGCCACTTTGGTCTGGCCTACTCAGCTTATGCCCACTTCACCTCGCCGATTCGTCGTTATCCGGATTTGCTGGTGCACCGTGCTATTCGCTATGTCATTCGTTCAGATATGGCCTCCCGGCATGTTCATCGAGTCACAGAGAATGGTTCGATGGAGCAGTTGACCACTAAAGTACTCCGTTATGTGACAGGTACACGCAACTCGGCCAAAACTGTTACCAGCATTGAAGGCGCTCCTCCGATGGAGAAGGCTTCTTATCCGTACGACAACCAGAAGATGGCCGCTCTTGGTGAGCACTGTTCTCTGACTGAGCGGCGTGCAGACGACGCAACCCGTGATGTGACTGACTGGCTCAAGTGCGAGTACATGCAGAATCATCTGGGAGAAACATTTGAAGGTGTTATTGCAACAGTGACAGGCTTTGGTCTGTTTGTTGAACTGACAGATATCTTCGTGACAGGTCTGATTCACATTAGCAATCTGCCTGGGGATTATTACCATTACGAGTCGTCTCATCAACGGTTGATGGGTGAGAAAACTGGCCGTCGTTTCCAGATGGGCGATCCGGTGACTGTGCAGGTCGCTCGTGTTGACCTGGAAGAGAAGACTATCGACTTTTCGCTGGATGGTGCTCCGGTTGCCACACGAAGTGGTCGACGTAGTTCTCATAACGAAAGTCGTCGCCGGGAAGAAAGTCGTGGTGATCGCGGTCGTGATCGGGATAGCCGCCCCAGCGGGCGCGGCAAACCCCATCGTGGTCGTGACAGTGAGCGTGATAATGCCAAGGCTCGTCGGGCAACGGGACGTAAACCAAAGCCTAACACGCCAAAAGGAGCCGATGCGGGAGTAAAAGTCAGTGATGCTGATGTCGCAGACTACCGCCGAAAGCTGCTCGAGGAGCGGGGGGATAAGGACGGTAGCAATCTCTCTGCGGCGAAAAAACGTAAAAGTCGCTCTAAATCCCGTAAAGACAAAGGCAAACCAAAAGGTCCACTCGGTGGTGGCAAGACTGGTGAAGCTAAAGGTTCCTCAGGGAAGGCTGCATCAACCAAAAAGAAACCGGCAAAGAAAAGTGCTGGTGACAAACCTGCTACAGCAAAACCTAAGCGTGCACCGCGTAAGCGCCCCGCTAAAAAGTAACAGCCCGTGCTGGGACTGTTTGTATCTGCTGCGTCTATACGTTAGCTATACAGGCAGTTCCTGAGTGTGAATTTAATCCCCTTTATGTTTCGAAATAAGCTGGTAGAGAATGTTGTTTTGTTTCCATACAAATATTGCAGCGTTCTGCTGGAGAGAGTGAATGACTGACAACGATATTTCCTTTGGTGTACATGCCGTACAGGCACTTCTGGAAAGTCACCCGGACCAGATTTCTGAAATCTGGTTTCAGAAAGGTCTGCACGGAGCACGGCTACAAAAACTGATTGATGGTGCGACAGAGCAGGGTGTGCGCATTAAGTTTGTTGATCGTGAGCGGATTAATCGCAAGGCAGATGGCGTGCATCAAGGTGTTGTTGCTTTGATTCAGGCCGCCAAAATTCACCGGGAAAATGATCTGTTTACCTTGCTGGATGGTTTGGATAAGCCTCCGTTCCTGCTTATTCTGGACAGCATCACTGATCCTCACAACCTCGGTGCGTGCATGCGCTCTGCAGACGCAGCGGGTGTACAGGCTGTGATTGTTGCCAAGGATAAATCAGCACCACTGAACTCCACAGCTCGTAAGGTTGCCTGTGGTGCTGCAGAGAATGTTCCATTGATCACAGTTACCAACCTTGCCCGTACCATGCGAGAGTTGCAGGAGCGTGGCATCTGGTTAATTGGTGCGGCCGGTGAAGCCAGCAGCAATATTTACAGCACAGACCTGAATGGCCCTATGGCGATTGTTATGGGAGCGGAAGGGAAAGGTCTGCGTCGTTTAACCCGTGAACACTGCGATGCTCTTGTTCATATTCCAATGGTGGGTACGGTGAGCAGCCTGAATGTTTCTGTAGCAACAGGCATTTGCTTGTTTGAAGCTGTGCGCCAGAGAACTCAGCACTAAAGCTCAGAGCCTGAAGCAAAGAAGCCACTCAATTTGAGTGGTTTCTTTAATCGACTTTGCGAAAGAGTTTGTACTCCCAGCCTGGTTTAACTGCACCTCCGGGCTCATTACTTCCACGACCAGCAGCAACTACCCAACTATCGCCCCAGTGTTGCTTGGCTGTCGCTGTATCAATCCCAAGATGCTTCTGTGCATATTGCGCAATTGTGTTCTCGTAATCGCTTATGGCATCGGTGAGATAAGCATCTGGATCTGTTGTATCTCCAGGTGCAGGAAAACGCTCATTTGCATAAAGAAGACAAAAGTTAACTCTTTTGTAGAGGTGAGTGATCCCTTGATTGTCAGCGGTTGACTTCAGCGCTTTGAAGAGTTGTAAGTCTGCTTTGGAAAACCGAGATCGTGCATTCAGGCAAAGTGTAATTTGAGACCCACGCTTCAAACTGTGTGTGAGGGCGGGAATAACTTGAGAGTCTTCCTGATCAAGGTCGTTGCCACCAATTTCATCAACTGAGATTGTATGTCCACCACTAAAAATAATACGGGAGTGGTGAACGTTTTTAGCACCATCAATACTTTTTAAGGTTTCTACTTCTTTGGAACCAGGCAAGTTAGATAGAGCCCTTTGAACGCTGGATGTTTCGTCATCTATTCCACCGGCAATCACTAACCCTTCGAGAGGAAGTTCCCGTGGTTCTCCATGATGATCATTAATAAAGGTCATCATGGTGTTTGAAAAACCCTGGATCTTTGCAAGGTTGGCTGTACTCGAGTACCCCCAGCCCCCGGTGCTACTCCTTTGCTTTCCATTCTGCCGTCCTGAATGAATGACTGTTTTCAGGTTAGCAGAATGGGAAATCCCTCATATCAAGCGGATAAAACCTGTGTGAACCAGCTATTGACGATCTTTCTGGTTTCTTCGGCGGGAGGTCGATTACAGACCCCTGCAATTTGCCCAATGCTTATCGCAGAACCATCCCGGATTTTAATACTTATTGTCATGCGCTCTGGCTCCAGCATTTTATAAATGTAAGATTTTCCTTCCTGCACGTCTGAAACATAACTGCCCACGCAATGGTGCATTTCTTTTCCTTCTTTCTCCAGATCCTCTGGTGTTGTTATTGGCCTGATGTATTCTGTACCGGCATGTGGAGGTTCTGGAAAGAGAATAGGCTCACCGCTTTCATCTAAAAGCCAGGATCGCCTTGCTGTGTTACCTCCTAAATTGAGTTCTTCGACTCTTTGGTCGTGCATGCGCCTTAAAGCTTGCTCGGTTGTACAGGCCATCAGGGCTGGGTTATTCCTCATTCCCATGCGGTGACAATCGGCCAGAAGGTTCACTAGTGCACGTCTGCGCCAGGGGCAGTCGATGGCTGCAATTGTGTGAAACAGGGTTGTGTTGCGAAGCTCCGGTGTTCGGTAAAGTAGATTTAAAAGAAGCTCGGAAATATTGGGATAATGTCGCAGGCTCGCCAGTGCGTCCTGATTTTTCCATAAAGTGGTAATTTTGTGTGTAAGGGTTGCATCAATACGTTCCGATTGAACCTTGCGCAGCATCCGCACAGCAGATTTTGTTCCCACTAAACCCATACGCTCAAGCATGGCAGGCTGTTTTAACTGCAAGCCTTTACGTATCTGTTGCTCATCAAGTTTATTCTTTACACAAAACTCCAGCCACAGCAAAAACAGCATTGAATTTCCAACTAACAGATCACTGGCTTCTTTCCACTGACTGGATAGGCGCAGCATAAGAAAACGGTGCTTACAGTAAGGGGTAATAAGCTTGAGAAATTCAGGTGGAATGGTTTTCTGCCAGGAACCAATATCCGGGTCATCCGTTGGAGCAAGAAGTTCAACACCTGGCTCTACATGTAATTCCGAGGATTCATGCTCGAGATTAATAATGCTGAACCAGTCCAGCTGACCTTGCCAATGAGGGATTTTGAGTATGCAAGGGTAGCCAAAACTTTCGCTCCAGTTGATGATCAGGGACTTGGAAACATTACACCATTGAACCATCTTGGTTGGATCAGACACACACTCTGCTGGAGCACCTTCTGAAAAAGGCTGCATAACAAAGAAACTCCATTCCTGTTTTTTACAAGATGCACGCATGGAGTCGTTTATTCAAGGGCGCCAAACTGGTTGTTAGCTAGGGATGTTTGAGCCCATACCATTGAGAGTAAGCCAGTATTGCAACAATAAGCGCAATGGCAGCAATTATAAATTCACCAGCCAAAGTCAGTGGTGAAAGTTGAAGAGCAATCAGAATGATACTGGCAATCACCCACAATGTATCCAGCAGGATAATGGCTTGTGCCAAGCCTTTATGAATAGCCGGTCGCATGGCGATAATAAACAGAGAAACGGCGAAGAAAACAAGAACACCACCCAAGCCCATCAAGTAACCATCAGCCAAATAACTTTTTGAACCGATGTATGCATTGATCCCTGTGGAATAAATCAGCATGGAAAGACTACAGATACAGGAGAAAAAAGCATTAATCAGTAAGGTATTCTGCAGAAGTCGTGAACGGCTGGCGGAGACTCCTGTCGGTTGTTGGATTATATGTTCCGACATTGTCATTTTCCTGTTGTTGTTATTTCAAAGTATGGGAAAGACATTGTTTTCGCAAATCTATAAGCCCCGGCTTGTCAGCCAGAGCTTTTTTATTCAATGGAAGAGTTTAATCAAACCATCATAAACAGCAGACGGGCAACAAAAAGGCCGCCACCGGTGCCGATTACTGCACCGAACATATCCATCAGAACACCAACAGGAACCAGGTTTTCCCGCGATGATCGGAGAGCTGGCCACACCACCAATGTTGGCGCAGCTGGCGATGCAGCAGGTGAACAGATCAACCTTGATGGCATTGGCGCATTATTGAGGGCTTTGCCTTGCATATATCGTCTCTTGTTGCCAGATCGTAATGATTCTAAAAATAATCAAATTGATATGAGCATAACAAACCTGTTATGAATCTTGAGGTTGCTGAAACTCGATCATTCTCAATGGGTCAAAGCTTAAGGCTATTAAATAAGAAACATGGTTTTCTAAAATATCACATGCTGACTTTAAAGAAGGTTTGTTATGCACTTACTGACGACCACTCCTCCGGCGGATTTAACGAGAAAAGATCAGGGGCAGGAGCCACCCACTTCTACTGAATCAAGGTCTTTAGATTCTGAGAACAGGAAGATAGGAAGAAACGTGCATCCTGCTAATAGCCCTGAACAAACATTTCTGACTGAAAGATCTGTGTCGGTGGAGAAGGTTCAATCATTAAATAATGATACGAACTCAAAAAAACAGCGCTTACTAAGATCTATTGATTCTTACAATGAAAATCGTCTTCCCAGTAGTGTTGTTAATGTGCCCTATGAGAAAGATGTTAGAGAAAGGTTTCATGATGTCTATAGTGAGGCTCTTTCTCAATCCTCACGCCTCTTCGGTCCTGTGACTGCTCCTTTTAAAATGGTCGATGATTGTTCTGAAGGCGGAATTACAGAATTTGATAATGGAATAATAAAAAAAATCATGAGGGCTGAATATCATTCAAACAACGAGCGTTCATTTTTTATATCGCGATTGTCCTGCTTTTTGATTAAGGATAATTCCAAAGAGCATATTGTTGAATGCTATGGGCAGTATATCTCCGGCGCTGATTTGGCTTATATGGCTAGTCACTCCCGCCCTGTTGTGGCGGACCTGATATTTGATCAATTCATGGAAAGAATACCGGCGACAGCACTGGCTGAAATTTATACTTCACACCCTGATCTTATCAAACGACATGTCGAGAGAGGTCGATGCTTTCAAGATCAGAATGAATGGTTTTCTCTACTGAAGATTTGTCGAAAAGATCGAGATCTAGCAGCACGAATTTTTACAGGAGATATCATGCTGCCTTATTTTGGGCAGCTCCACCGAGCCGCGCTCGGGTGTTTTTATGAAAATATGGCTCAGGAAGTCTGTCATGAGCTAACAGCACGCCTTACTGACAACATGAACCCGGATAGCAGATGCCACCAAGAGTGGACAGAGGATTTGATCGCCATCTGGGAGCTCATGCTGTGCTATGAGTTTTGGGCAGATGAATCAGCAGCGCTGTTGAAATATATTCGCGAACAATTCCCGCAAGGTGCTGTGGAAAAAATACTGGCTACAATCATGGCTCGGTACTCAAAAAGTTCATCAAAAAATATTCAAGATGTCATTACCCATGATCATGTGAAAATGATTATGAATAATAATGAGGCTTTAAAGATTCTATTGATTAATCCGCCACTTTTATTTTATGACAATGATGAAAACTATCTTTCTCATCTTACCAGCGAGTTATGGGGTATTTTGATAGAACATAACCCTCAGGTAAGCATACTTGCTTTAGGCTGTCGGGCTATTGATATTGAGGACTTGGCCGCCAAAATGGATGCCTGTCCTGATAAGGTTAGTTCGCTCATATCTGTAGGGTATGACAAACTGTCCTCAGTTAACAAAGAAGATTTGTCGTTAAATATTCATAATCCAAGTGTGCTGGCACTTTTGAGAATGAAGAAAAAACGCCCTTTCTGTCAAAAAGATGTTCCCTACAAAGAAGCTGTGCATTGGTTCATTAAGTGGTATCAGGAGGAACAAGAGCCGAGCGATATTGCGCAAAAAAGCCAGGTCTGCCGTTTGCGTTCAACGTATCCATGGATTACAGCGCTTCGATTGAAGCTCTCGGGTAAATATCAAACGATGAAAATCACTGATGACGATATGAGGTACGATGCTGCTTTACCTGGACTTTACGCTTCTGAGCTTTGCTTCAATATCATTGCTTGTGGAGAGATCTGTGATGACAACAAACTCCGCTTGGCATCTCTATCCAGCCAAAACCTATTTTCCCTGATGATAGATCCAGGGGTGTATCTGTCTAGACTCTATGAATTGGGTCGTTCACCTCTTTTTTTCTCTTGCTTAGAGCATCCAAGACATAAGAATAATGTTATAACTGCTTTAGAAACGGGGTATCTTGAACATGTGAATGACAAGACATTGTATGAGCTGTGTCAGGCACATCCGGCATTTGCTGTTCATTTGACCGAATACCCCAACTTCATAAAACGCATGAGTGAGGATCAACTCGCCTGCCTCTGCTACAAAAACCCAGCTTTTTACAAAGCTCTTTATAATATGCCGAACCTTCAATGTGACCTTGGTTTATTACCCGATACTCTTGAGTATCCTTGGGGAGAGATGCAGCGAAACAGACGACCCATCCAGCCCATTGCTTCCGTAGATGCGATGCTTACAAATGTCTTTATCGAGCAATTTCATCAGACGTTTCCACCAGCAGATGAAAGAGTAACACCTTCAATGTTTCTTGGTTGGGAACAGGGGTTAATGACTCAACGTTATCCAGATCGCACACGAGGAGGAGGTGTTTGTCATGGCGTGGCACTGGACTGCATCCGTTGGCATCTCGAACACCCGGAGCATCCCCTTGAGTTGTATGTGCAGAAATTGAATCGTTATACCAACGTAAAGCAACCCCTTAAGGTGACTGGCGGGTTACCGGACCGGGTAGACTTTCTTGAAAGAAACTATAAATCTTACCTTTCTGATGGCTTCTGTATCAGTACCTCGGGCAACAATGATCTTGATGCGATAAAGATGCCCTGCATCTCCAGGGAAGGTGTGATTCTTGTGGAATATCTCCTCAAGCAAGTAAAGTTTTTAGTGATCTGTCAGGATCGCCGTGCCTGTGCACTGATTTTGTGGGAATCACAGAAGAATCGTGATGACGCTTATATCTCCTGCCTCGATGCAAACGATGGTTTGTTAAGCATTCCCATTACGCAACACACTGGGGACTGGAGCTCTGATGTTCGTGAATGGATAAAAGAGCTGCTGGAAAACAGTATGTTTAAGTTTGGTGCTCAGATTGAAGTTATGGCCCACTCTGTCAATGATGAAAAGTTGAAAGAACTACAGGTTACACCTGTACGTTATAAGCCCGTTGATCAGGCTTTTTGAATCTCAACCTCTATTCTCTACATATGGGACGAAACAGCCGCAGCTCAAGAGCTGTAAAGGTTAGATCCATGAGATGACCTCCATTAGGTACATCTGCATAATGTATTACTTCTGTACGATTTACCGTAGCTCAACATAAAAGAAGCCAGCTTGCTGCCCCACATCACACATATACCTGATGATTCAGACAAGGATCGGGGTCTCAACTCTGGAGTTATCGAGACAACTGGGTATCTCTTGCAACGCCACATGGCGACTGAAGCACAAACTCATGCAAGTTATGAAAGAACGCAACGACAGTTGTCCTTTACAGGGGGCGTCCAAATAGACGATGCGTATTGGGGCGGTGAAAAGCACGGAGGAAAGCCAGGACGAGGCTCCGAGAATAAACACCCGTTTGTTGCTGCCGTTGAAACCAATGAAGAGAACCATCCACTCTCTATGCGATTCAGCATGGTGACCAGTTTCAGGAAAAAGGAACTGGAGCTCTGGGCTAAAAAGCATTTGAGTCGGCAAACTCATCTCGTCACCAGCGATGGATTGGGGGCTTTCACCGGCATTGCTGATGCGGGCCATCTGCATAAAGCTGTTGTTACGGGTGGTGGGCACGAGTCTATGAGCAATGAACTCTTCACATGGGTCAATACAATGATTGGTAATGTGAAGAACTCTCTCAGGGGCAGCTACCACAGCATCAATCCGAAACATTTGCCACGCTACCTTGCGGAGTTCTGTTATCGGTTTAATCGCCGGTTCGATATGGGGGCGATGATCTCAAGGCTTGGCTACATGGCAGCCCGAACCTGCCCGATGCCAGAGAGGCTTCTTAAGCTGGCTGACTTATAGTGGTAATCAGGAAGCTTTTTGAGAGTTTTCCAGACTTAAAAAAGCGCTACTGGGGTAGGCACTTTTGGGCTCGAGGGTATTTTTGCGTTACATCGGGAGAACTCACAGAAGAGATGATCAAAGAGTACTTGGAGCATCACTTTGAGCCTCGAGTCGATGATTATTTCAGGGCTGAAAGTTAACATCAACGCGTCTTCGACGCGTATCCGGACTTTTAGTCCGTAATACTAACCCACCGGCTTTAGCCGGTGGTTGTTGAGTTCGTGAACCATTGTACGAAATAAGCCGCTTGTACCTTTAACCCGTAAACTAGGCAAACGACACTGGCCGAACTCGCTGAACGAGCAGGTGGGCAGAATACCAGGCCGGGTGCGCGGTGGAGCGACCGGAGAGACTGGAGCCACAGGGTCTGGAGTGCAGTAGAGTGCGCAAGTGTGGAGCCGCGCCCCCGCGCCGGGAAGTGGACGTTGGCTTCTGGGAGCCCAGAATACTCATATCGAAACCACAGGTTCTACCCTATCGTAATGGATAACCTCTCATCACAAACCCGCAGTCATATCATGGCCAGCATCCACAGTAAGGACACCAAGCCTGAAATCCTTGTCAGGAAAGCCCTTTATTCCTTGGGTTTCCGGTACCGCTGCCATTACAAGAACCTACCCGGAAAACCCGATATCGTCTTACCAAAGTACCGTGCCATCATTCAGGTTAACGGGTGTTTCTGGCATGGCCACGACTGCCACATTTTCAAGATGCCTAAATCAAGGACAGAGTTCTGGGAAAACAAGATCTCCCGTAACCAAATCCGGGACGAAGCCAACCACTACCAAGTCACCCTTAGTGGGTGGAGAAACCTTGTGATCTGGGAATGTGCCCTGCAGGGTAAGGAAAAGCAGGATTTCGATTGGCTCATCGGCGAGGTCGTACGTTGGATACTGGTTGGGGGATCGTCCCTTGAACTCCGGGGAAAGGGAAAGCCCACCCTATAGAGGTGGGCACAGGGTTTATACCAGTTTATACCTCACCGGCTCTGGGAACAGGAGCGGCAGGTTCTTCTTGTCGATCTTGAACAAAGGTCCCTTCTCAGAAACCTTGGTCTCTCCCCCCTTCCGTTTAATGAGGTGGTCCATGGTAACCACACCATCATCCAGCAAGGGCATCAATTGTGTCAGTACAGGGGAGCGGGTATGGATCACACTCTCTAGGTGGAAGTGCTCAATGTCCCCAATCATTTCGCTGCGAGCCTGGATCCAGAAAGTCTCCCTATGCTTTTCTAGAAGCCTGTCCCGCAAGAGGGTACCCGTCCATGTGGCGACATCGGCACCAGACTCATGCTTCTCCGTCAGCTCATCAGTTTCACTGTTGTAGTCGAAAGACAGCCCTTGTGTATTGGGTTTCTTAGCATTGATTGTGCAATACAATCTCCGGTCACCATTACGCTCATAACCGTATTGATCCAGAATATCACGGCTGCTCTTGCAGACACTTTTTGTCCAGTCCGCCACTTGGGCAAAGAGGGTGGAACGGTTTTTACTGCCCCGGCCAGACTTTAATTCAATCCCTTTATAATCAGGTTGCTTGCTGGAGTTAGCCGGTACACCAAGCGCTGCTTCTATCGCCATACCAACGGCCGTATCTCCTTTACCAAGGGCAGGGATTGGGTTCTTGGCAATCCGTTGGAGTTTACCCAAAAGCTCTTTCGCAACAGAACCATGGCCGTCAATATATTTGGTTAAGTGCTGCCCAATAACATCATTGCCGACCAGAGAGTTATGAAGATCGTGTTGGGAAATATTAAAAAGGTACGCACAATCATCCTTGATAAGGATCGCGGCCTGATGACCAGCATCCATAAAAGAAGGTAAACCCCTAAACCACATACGGGGGTCACCTCTCTTGGTAACAGGCCGGTACAAACTGACTTTACTGGCTACTACCTTATTAGGTGAGACAAAGTAGGCTTGCTTAATAATCTTGTGACCCGGTCCTTGCCCCTGGATTTCATAATCATGGAACCCTTCCAAATTAAAGTGGGACCTGACAGGCTGGGTGGCATCAAGAATTGATTTCTTGAGGCCAGTTGCCGTGGCTTCAAAAACAGAAAACTCAATACCGTTCTGGATCAGGATTTTCTTGTTTGCCAAAGGCGTAGGAATAATTTGAGATGGCGGTTTCTGGTTATCCGGGCGTGTTAATGAAACAGGCAGTTTTTGGGTGTCCAATAGTGTTATTTGGACAGGCTGTTTCTTGGTTTCCTGTACTGCGGTTATTGCTTTCCAGTTCGGAAAACCATTATTTCTAGAAACCTCGTCTAGAGCCTTTGCATGACTAAAATCTGGGTCTCCAGCATTTTGTCTTTGCTTTTTTAAAGCTTTAGCAGATTTTCTTAGGCGAGATATTTTCGCAGGACTAATAGTCTTTTGAAGGGACTTTTCTTTTGGCGTAAGCATATTTCATTCCAATGAAAATGTTCTTATGCGCCGAAACTTACTGCCCACAAATAAGAAAACGCACGAACGGTTTCTTGGAAAAAACATGTATGCTGCGGAGGATGATTCAGGAGGGGAATCTTTTCTGGCGTGGGCTGACGGCTATCTCCTATAACCTTGTCGTTTATCTTAACCCTAATTAAAAACAACCGTCAATAACCCAGGGCAAACCCTCCTGGACATTCCCCCGGCAACGCATTAAGATAAAAACAATTACGAATGAACTGGTGCTGGAAAATACCTTGAACCATATCGAGCTATTTGCGGGTTGTGGTGGCCTGTCCCTCGGCCTTGAACGTGCCGGATTTGAACTGACGCTGGCGAATGAACTGTCTCCCATGGCAGGGGAAACCTTCGCCTTCAACTTACTGGGCGAAGAACTCAGTGCCTTGGAGGGTAAAAAGTCCAACAATGCGTATTGGCTCAGCAGCCAGCATGATGACATTACCCCGAGACTGCGGGAGAACCCCTTTGCCTACCCTGCCTTTGGTGAAGGCGTTTCTGACATCCCCGTGAACCCGGATGACATGCAGGGTAAATTAGTTATAGGGAATATCATCCAGCTCAACGAATTACTACGGGATAACCTTGCACTGAAGGACGCACTGAAGGATGGGTTTGGCCAAGGAGGGGTCGATCTTGTATCCGGTGGGCCACCCTGCCAAAGCTTCAGCCTCGCAGGCCTACGTAAAAAAGACTGCGACAAGAATTCACTCCCATGGGAATTCGCCACATTCGTGGACCAGGTCCGTCCCAAAATTGCCATGCTAGAAAATGTCACCGGCATCCTTCGGGGGTTCAAGGAAAAAGATGAAGACGGTAATAGCGTAGGAGAGAGCTATTACGCTTGGTTTGAGGTTGCTAAGGCTTTCGCAGGAAAGGGTTATATTCCCTTATGCCTACACGTCAACGCCCGCCTTGCTGGTGTCCCCCAAAACCGCCCCCGCTTCATTATGATTGGTGTCAGGGAAGATGTTTACGAAGGGATCAGGAAAAACCTGAACAACACTGAAAAAGAGATGTTCTCCCACGGAGAGAAGCTGTTCTGCAAGATCAAGGAAGGGCAAGAGGTAGCCTATGGCACCTACCCCTACTTCGATGCCCAGAAATCCCATGAGCTTGGATTTTTCCAGAAAAGCTTCCTCCACCACCTTGTTGATAAAGAAGAAGTCTCTGTCAGCAAGGCAATTGGGGATCTTAAGTTCAACAGCAAGAGTATCGAGTCCCGTTTCGTAAAGAACCTGAACAACACCTTTACCGGGATATTGGGCAAAACGAATAAGCAGGCGAACCACGAAGAGCGGAACAACACCTTAAGGGTGAAACGGCGTTTTCGTATCTACCAAGTCATACAGCAGTGTGGCAAACGGGTAGCCAAGGAGATTTCCAGCTACCTCAGGCATGGTGGTGATATCTCAGGAGCAGCCTGGGAAGCCCTTAGGTCCCACAGATACCTGATTGGCGAGGATGAATACATTAGCTTCAGCAACAAGCAGGAGTTCTTGGCATACCTTGCAGATCACGCAACCAAGAAACAGACCCAAAAAGCACTATGCGCCGAACAGCCTGCCCCTGCTGCTTTGTCTATTCCTGATGACGCCTGCCACTATGACGAGGGTGAACTACGGAACCTGACAGTGCGGGAAATGGCCCGGATACAGTCTTTCCCAGATAACTTCCAGTTCCGCTCAAAGGTGACCACTGGTGGAAAAATGCGCAGGTTTGAAGTGCCCCAGTACACCCAGGTAGGGAATGCTGTTCCGCCTTTGCTTGGATTAGCCCTTGGGGAAGCCATAAAAGAGCTGCTGGACAAGCAATAAACCAAGGTTTTTTGGGAAGCCGCCGGGGTGAACGAGCTGCTGGCGGTGATGGGTGGTGCTACAACATGGATTATTGAATCCCCTTTCAAAAAAAGGGTTGGAAGAACAATAAGAAGTATTTTTATGAAGCGGTTTCGTTTTTTGATCATGGTTTCTTTAATTATTGAAATCATGATGCCTTAGCCCGACAGGTCTTGTCTAAATAGATTTTTATATAACTGAAGTTACTCACTGAACATCAAAGTTTGGCATTATTACCGCCATGAGAAATGACCTAATCGAACTGTATTCTGACTATTTGCTGTCATCCTATGGCAAAACCACAGCCACAGGGTTGTCTGACTTGCTTGATGGTGCCTACAGCCATGATCAGTTTTCCCGGCTGCTCTCTTCCAGCGACTTTTCCAGCCAAACCCTTTGGACATTCGTAAAACCTGTCGTAAGAGAAGTTGAAAGTCCTGACGGTGTCCTCATCTTTGATGACACCATTCAGGAGAAGCCTTATTCCAGGGAAAATGACCTGATTACCTGGCACTTTGACCACACCAAGAACCGTACAGTGAAAGCTGCTCAACGCCCTTTATCATGCGGGTGAAGCGTCTATCCCAGTCGCCTATGAAGTGATTGAGAAACCTTTGCAATACTGTGACATCAAAACCAGAAAAGTCAGGCGCAGAGCTGACGTCACAAAAAATGAACTGTTCCGCAACATGGTACAAAACTGGGCAACGCCAGCAGTAAACTGACCCAGCAGCAGCCAGTGACCAAACCCACCGGGGTGGTACCGGAAAAGAAGAGTTCCAGCCACCCGAAAAGCTTTCGCCTGAACGGGGATGATATTGCCAACCTGAAGCAGATTACCGCCCAGGTTAATGCGGTAAGCCGCTCGAAGGTTTCGGAGACCAAGGTGGTACAGGCCTTGTTGCAACTGGGTACCGGGATTGCGCCTGAGCGGATTGTGAAGGCTTTGAAGGAAATTATTTAAACAATTCCTCAACTGCCAAACGCACTACATATAGCACTACATATGTAGTGCATAAAATATATTTAAAACCAAAATTCTTCTGCCTATCCCGCCATGCCACCCATCATGAAATCCATTTTCGCCCACAAAGAAATCCATTTCTGCCCGTGTTAAAATCCATAACTGTCAGCATTAAAATCCATTTCTGCCGGTCATTAAATTATGAATATCCCCTCAGGATCAGCGTATTGCCCTCGTGCCATTCAATCGGCACTGAAAGAGTGCCTGGCTGATACGCCGGTCGTTGTCATTACCGGTCCTCGTCAGTCGGGGAAAACAACTCTGGCCAAGGAAATGCTCAAAAATCTTGAGGGCGGTATTTATCACACGCTGGATGACGACAATATTCTCGCTGTGGCAGAAGCTGACCCGGTGGGGTTTCTTCGTCAGCAGCAACACCTTCAGCAACAAAAGCAGTCTGCCAACCAGGGGCATCCTGGTCCCATTGTGATTGATGAAATCCAGAGAGCGCCGGCGCTTATTCGCACCATCAAACTGTTGGTGGATGAAAACCGTCGCCCTGGAGCGTTCCTCCTCACCGGCTCAGCTGATTTGATGACACTGCCAACGTTGGCAGACTCTCTGGCCGGGCGCGCTGAATGGATTACCCTTTATCCCTTCAGCAGGGCAGAACGCTATGCCCACACGCAGGCGCACCCTGCTGTGCCTGATATCATTGCCCAGCTGCTACGGCCAGAGTGGGAATCAGAGTGGCAACCTGACCGGGAAAGCACTCTGGACTATGAACAGGTTCAGGAGTTGATTCTTCAGGGTGGATACCCGGACGCCATCACCCGTCCCCCTGCCAGACGCAGTCGCTGGCACAAGGCGTACAGCGACGCCATTATCCGTCGGGATATCAAGGAAGTGTTCCAGCTGCAGAAGCTCGACGAGATGGGCCAGCTGCTCAAGATCCTGGCCACGCTCTCATCAGAAACCCTCAATTACGCCAGCCTGGGAACGGCGATCAAGATGGACAGCAAGTCGGTTCAGAAATACGTGTCGGCGCTGGAAAACCTTTACCTGGTTAAACGCATTCCCGGTTGGCACCGCAATGAGCTGAAACGGGCCGTCAAGCAACCCAAAATCCACTTCGTTGATACCGGCCTGCTCTGCGCGACCCGGGGAATCACAGCCTCCCACCTGGCCGGAGATCCTAACCTGATGAGCGCCTTGATGGAGACCTGGGTTGGCTCAGAGTTGCTAAAAGCGATGGCTGTCAGTGAACAGGACGCACAGTTGTTCCATTACCGGGACAGGAGCCAGCGTGAAGTCGATTTCATTCTTGAAGGTCATCACAATCAGGCCGTGGGCATTGAAGTCAAAGCCGGTATGACTGTGAAAAAGAACATGTTCGCGGCTCTGGAGATGCTGCTGGAGGCAGGAGCTATCCAGAAAGGCATCGTGATTTATAACGGTGACAAAGTGCTGCCTTTCTCCGACCGGTTACTGGCGGTACCGGCCGGTTGTCTTTTTTGAGCGTTTTTTAAAAGAAAACGACCATTAATCAAGGCGGGACTTGTTGGCAGCAACTCTTTTCCCATGGCGATCAACTCTCCGTAAATGGCACCTTTCAATGTAGATGACACAGGATAAGCCACCAACCAGTGGTGCCCTTTATTCTCGTCAGCCTGCCTCTTTCGCCGGGCGCGCAAGGCATTTTTGAGTTTGTCCCACTCCAGCGCCGGTCTCGATAGCTAACCCGTTATTGTGATTCTGGTAGCCCAGCTAGCTACGGGCAGCTTGGTAGTTTTCCGAGGTGATGCGAAAACGAGGACGAGGTACGATAAAAATCCTATTAGTGATCATGTCACTAAGGGTATGAAGAGAACGTTTTGTATTGACCGGATCGAACTGGCGCGCTTCGCTTGTCGGCTTGCGGTTGCTTCAGAGGCTACGCCCCTTCGCGCCCTGAGTATGATGTATTTGTCGTACCTGTACTCTCATTCTCTGCCTGACGTTGCCAACGGCGCGATGATGAAGGAATTGCAGAGATATCGACTTCGCCCAGTTGCTTCCGTGAATCAAATGGCTGGCGCATAGGAAAAAACGGAACCTGTCAGAAAACTTCGCTGGCAAGTATGGTCTACAGACCATACTTGCCAAGGGCTTTAGGTTTTCGGACAGGCACTAAATAGCTTATACACAGGACGTGCTCTCACAAATCTTTAGTGAGAATCGACAACAAACGGCGTATTGACGACCAGCGCTCCGGCATTCACTATTTTGACTTCTTTGGTGGGGCGGTCTCTTCTGTCTGTGGCCAGTTTTTCTATCTTTCTGGCGATATCCATCCCTTCAAGCACCTTGCCGAAAACGGTATGGCGCCCATCCAGCCAGGGTGTTTTTTCATAGGTAATAAAAAACTGGGAGTTATTCGTATCCGGCCCGGCATTTGCCATGGATAACCAGCCAGGGCCATAGTGTTTCAGTTTAAAGTTTTCATCCGGAAAGCTGGGGCCATAAATAGACTTACCGCCGGTACCATCACCGTTGGTAAAGTCACCACCTTGCATCATAAAACCTTGAAGTACACGGTGAAATGTGGAGCCTTTGTAACCAAATCCTTTTTCATGGGTACTTAATGCATAGAAGTTCTCAACCGTTTTGGGGGCGGTATCACCAAATAGCCCCATAACGATCCGGCCCTCTGGTTTTCCATCCACGGTGATATCAAAGTAGACTTTCTTTGTTACCGTGAATATGTCGTTGGCATGAGCGAATGACATATTCATTATCAACAGCATCATGATTGCAGCGTATTTAAACATTTTTTATGGCTCCCGGTATTATCTTGGTTTGTTATTAAAATGGGTTGTTGTTATGGATTGTATTATTACTTGTGCGATTGAAAGCTCTACAACATGTTGGCTTCCAGCTTTGTCATTAACGCCATGAGATCTTTGGCTTTCTGACTGATCTCGTTTCTGTAGTCTTCTGAATGCTGGGATGCTTCGTAAATCTCTAAGTAATTCTTGTAATTCACCAGATTATTTTCTTCCTTCAGATCGTTATCCAGATCATAGAGTTCGTATTGGTTATCAATATTTTCGTTATGTAAATCAAAATAACGGACAAACTTCCAGTTGTCTTTATCAACAACGCAGTGAACGTAACAGGGTTTGATGACCGGACCTGTCCCGATTGCGTTCACTTCATCTCTTTGCTTCTCTGTCAGCGTTAGACCATTAACCGTACCCTCTGCACCCTCTGCACCCTCTGCACCCTCTGCATCCTCTGCATCCTCTGCATCCTCTGCGGCCGCTTTCAGCTGTTCTACTGCGCCCATATACACTTCGAAAGACGTCACCGCCCCGCAACCGATACTGTCGAGAGACTCTTCAACATTCAGGGGTTCGGTAATGGTGTCGTGGCAGATAAACAGAATACCCTCGCGGTTTTCAACACATTGGGTGCAACCTTCTTTGATCAGTTGACTAAGATTGGTTCCGACGGGTTTCTGAATGTTGGTGTAAGTGCCTTCTTCTTTGGTTTGGGTATACATTTCATCAGCATCGAGCCCAGCCAGCCCGAGAATAGTCGGCAGCAGGTCGATATGACTGGTGAGCTCAGTGATTCGACGAATGTCAGAACCCGTCTCATCCGATTGCACATCCATTCCTTCAGGGAATCGTACCACGGCCGGTACATGCAAGACCTCGTCGTAGCCTGAGTGCCATTTCTCGGTCATCATGGAATGAGCCCCGGCGTACTCGCCATGGTCCGGACAGAATACGACAATGGTATTGTCTGCCTGACCAGACTCTTCCAGCGCCTCCAGCACGGCAAGAATATGCTTGTCGACTTCACTCAGTAAGTAGGCGTAATACTGCATAAAGGCCTTGCAGGCGATTTCTGTATCCGGTGCCAGAGGGAGTGGTACACCCATTGTGCTGGTGTCCAGAGTGTAGGCGATCGCTTTGGCCAGCTTTTGTTTGCGGGACATCACCGCCGGGGACTCACTCGCCTCTGCATTCGCTTTCATCAACCCCCCGGCTGCCACCAGGGCTAACCCCATTTTGTAGGTGTAATCGAGCTGACAGTCCGGCTTGTTACTGATCAGTAAGTTTTCCTCCCAGGTCGGTGCCGCCTCAGCATTTTCCTGTGGCATTCCCGCCTGGTTCAGGCTGAGTCTCATGGTGCCGGAAACCGGTGGCTTGCTGTAGGCCGGTCGATTGAGTTTGCCTTTTTTCTGGGGGACTGCGAGGGTATATAAGCAATCTTCGCCACTTTCGTCTTGTACGCGCTGATCACACACCATGCTTGGGATACCCGGATAGCTGGCAATATCGTGTGGGTTGGCAAACGAGCACACGGTGAACCAGGGTGCCGGTTCAATACTGGGCTCTTCTGCGCCTTTAAGGTGCGCATTATGTTGAGCGTGGGCAATATTGTAAGGCTGTCCTAAACCTTGCCGACGAAGGAAGCTGGTGGTTGTGTCGCGGCACTGCACATCACGATAAAAACCAAGGTTGTTGGGCAGGTAGCCGTGTGGGTCCGGGTAGCTCAGTTCCCAATCGGAAAAGCCGTAATCTTCAAGGTCCGTTGTGCCCTCGCCTGAGACATGCCATTTTCCCATAAAGTGTGTTGTATAGCCGCCTTTACGCAGGTAGCTGCCAATGGTGGGCATACTCTTGGGGTCCAGCCATGGAAAGTTTTTGTCAGTACCACTTTTGAAGAGCCCATCCGTCTGGGTAGACCCCGTTTTTGTCCCGTACTGGCCAGTAAACAAGGCTGTGCGGCTGGGAACACAGGCGGCCGTAGCAATGCGATGATTGGCCAGGACAACGGCGTTTTCACGGAGCGCCATAAAGCCGGGGAATTTATCCAGATAAGGATTGCTCTCTCTGGTGGTAATGGGCTTGAAACCCAAAATGTCACTGATGCCTTTATTAAACCCTCCGTCGGTGTAGCGAGGGAGCTGCATCTGATCAACCATGAACATCAGAATGTTGGGCTTCTTACTGCCAGGCTTGTTCTTGCCGGGCTTGTTCTTGCCGAGCTTGTTATTACCGGGATTGCTCATGGGTCTTCTCGCGTCCTTCGAGTGGGGTCTGCTCGTGATGTGGCGTTGAAATAGCCAGGCGTTTATCGGGGGGGGTTACCAATACAGAACTACCCGAGTAAAATACTCGGATAATTTCCCCAAAAAAAATAACAAATGTCTACGCTCATGGATGACGTGCTCAGGTCTGCGCTTGATTGTTTTTCTGGTACAGAAAATTATCAGCCTCCCGAAGACGACGATATGCATTTTCCGCAAACGTCGGAGTTTCGTTATCGCACCATTCAAGCCACTGATATTGAGCAGCTATCCACCTCTGAGGTTGGCAGGCATCGACGTTACCTGCAGGTTCAACCCGGTTTATTGAAAGGCCAGCTCACAGAAATCAAACTGGATGGTGTGATTCTGGTACGTGAACAGCTCAATGCCAGTCTTCACATTGAAGCCGGCCCTCCGGCGCACTTTGTGCCTCTGGGAACCCTTCTTGGCCCACAGAACAACATGCGTTTTTGCGGGCGGGAATTCCAGGAAAATGCACTTTTGCAGGCAACGGGGGGAGAGTGGGATTTGTATTGTCATGAAAACATTGATTATGCCGCCTGCATTATCGATAAGTCCGTTCTCGCTCGATTTACGAAGCAGTTAACAGCCCACGATACAGACCCGGAATGGTTTGTCAGTCGCTCCAAACCCATTAATCCTGCTGTATTGAACCCCCATAAACAGTGGATGAGCCAGATATTCCGAAAGGTTAAGCAATCCCCTGAGTTACTGGACAACACAAAAGTGCGACGACGGCTCAGTGCGGATGTTATTCATCAGGCTGTGACTCTGTTGATGTCGACTTCAAAGAATTATCAGCCACTCTCGCCACCAACCAGGCGGCAGAAGGGGGTTCGGCGTGTTGTCGAGTATCTGACAGCTTATGCCAGAGAACTGCCCAGTATTCCTGAGTTGTGTTCAGTCGCACAATTAAGTGAACGCAGCCTGGAATATGGTTTTCGAGAGCAATTCGGGGTCACACCTGTTCGGTATCTGAATCTTGTACGGCTGAACGGTGCACACAGGGATTTGTATCACGGACATGCTGCCATGAAAGTGGCGGATGTCGCCATGCACTGGGGTTTTTTTGAGCTCGGCCGGTTTTCTGGTGTGTATGCCAGACTGTTCAATGAGTTGCCTTCACAAACACTGCGTCGGGTAAATCACTAGCCCGGATATTTCATCATTCACAGTACCATCCGTTTGGTGGCAGTAAATACAAGCAACCTGAACTACAGCCATTGAGTTCTCACCGCATCTTCGATCAGGCAGGACTGAAAATCGATCTGATTCGCCAAGATGATTTCAAACAGCAACTGCGCGAATACATTTCTGGTGAAACGCCTTTTCTGCGCTGCACAGTTGGTATGTGTAATCAGGCTGTTGAGTTCCTCTCCCAGAATCCTCGCTCCAAACCTGTTGTTATTTATCAAATGACCTGGTCGAAGGGTGGTGATGGCCTTGTTGCCAAGAAAGGCATTATGAAAACCCGTCAGCTGAAAGGGAAACTATTTCTCTGCAGGCTTATGGCCCCCATGTTGATTTCCTGACAACGATCTTTCAACAGGAAGATCTGTCTATGAAGGACGTATCCATTAACTGGCAACCAGATCTGACTCTTTCCAATGATGCTCCACCTGCCTCAATTAAGCATACGACTCAGTGGGCTGAGTTGGATGCCTAATTGAGAACGCCCCCCAAGGGCAATTCACTTGCCCTTAGTTCTATACAATAACGAGTTTCAACCTACCTCAACACGATCAACTTTCTGGAATCCACGCGGTAGTTTGTTACCTCGACGACCACGCTCTCCACGGTAATAATCCAGGTCGGTGGTTTTCAGAGTTAGATGCCGTTTACCGGCATAAACTGTCAGACTCTGATGCTCACCCAATACTGTCATCGCCACCATAAACTCTTCACGGCTGGAAGCTCTAGCTGCCGGAATGTTTATCAATTTGTTACCCTTACCTCGAGCCAGCATTGGCAGGTCTTTCAGTGGGAACAGCAACATTCGGCCTTCATTACTGATAGCCGCTACCACCTGATTTTCCAGATCTTCTACCTTCACCGGTTGCATGACCCGTGTGAACTTGGGCAGAGTCAGTGTTGTTTTACCGGCTTTATTACGGGAAACCAGATCACTGAATTTCACTACAAATCCATAACCCGCATCACTGGCCAGCAGGTAATGCGCGCACTCATCATCAATAACTGCCGCTTCGAAAGTGGCACCCGCTGGCGGATTAACCCGACCTGTTAACGGTTCACCCTGACTTCGTGCAGACGGCAATGTATGGGTAGCAATCGTATAAGTTCGCCCTGTGGAGTCGACAAATATAGTTGGCTGATTACTTCGCCCTTTCACGGTAAAGCCAAGGCTGTCACCAGATTTATAACTGAGCTTGTTCGGATCAATATCGTGGCCTTTAGCGGCACGAACCCAACCTTTGGCAGACATAACAACAGTCACAGGATCAGCCGTCATCAATTCTGTTTCAGAGAGGGCCTGTGCTTCCTGACGAACTGTAATGGCTGAACGGCGATCATCACCATACTTCTCAGCGTCGGCAATAATCTCTTTCTTGATCAACGTCTTCATACGACGATCAGAGCTTAGTGTCAGCTCCAGGTACTCACGCTCTTTGTTCAGCTCATCCTGCTCTGCACGCAGTTTCTCTTCTTCCAGTCGGGCCAAGTGGCGCAACTTCAGTTCGAGAACAGCTTCAGCCTGTCTGTCACTGAGACTGAAACGATTTATCAGTTCGGCTTTAGGGTTATCCTCGTGGCGGATAATCTCAATAACCTCATCAATATTCAGGAATGCGGTAATCAAACCTTCCAGCAGATGCAGGCGACCAAGAACTTTCTCAAGGCGGAATTCAAGACGACGAGTAACAGTTGCCTGGCGATAAGTGAGCCACTCTTTAAGCATCACATCCAAAGCTTTCACCTGTGGACGCCCATCGGTGCCAATCATATTCATATTGACACGATAAGTACGCTCCAGGTCGGTAGTGGCAAACAGGTGATTCATCAGCTGTTCAACATCTACACGGTTGGAGCGAGGAGTGATAACCAGACGGGTTGGGTTTTCGTGATCCGATTCATCGCGCAGATCAGCAACCATTGGCAGCTTTTTCTTCTGCATCTGATCCGCGATCTGTTCCAGAACCTTGGCACCAGACACCTGATGGGGCAGAGCTGTAATGACAATGTCGCCCTGCTCTTTGACGTAAACTGCACGCATTCGCAGGCTGCCACGGCCAGTGCTATACATCTTCTGAATATCAGCAACTGGAGTAATAATCTCCGCATCTGTCGGGAAATCAGGCCCCTTAATATGACTGCAAATGTCTTCCAGCGTTGCCTTGGGATGTTCCAGCAGGTGAACACAGGCTGCTGCCACCTCTTTCAGGTTATGGGGCGGAACATCCGTCGCCATACCAACGGCAATACCGGTGGTACCGTTCAGCAGCAGGTTTGGTAAACGGGCTGGCAGTGTAACCGGTTCATCCAGAGTGCCATCAAAGTTTGGCGTCCATTCCACAGTTCCCTGACCAAGTTCACCCAGCAGCACATCGGCATATTTACCCAGGCGCGCTTCGGTATAACGCATAGCAGCAAAAGATTTGGGATCATCAGGAGAACCCCAGTTACCCTGGCCATCCACCAGCGGGTAGCGATAAGAAAACGGCTGGGCCATTAACACCATGGCTTCGTAACAGGCGCTATCACCATGGGGATGATATTTACCCAGCACGTCACCCACAGTACGGGCAGATTTCTTGTGCTTGGCGCTGTTCTTAAGACCAAGTTCGCTCATGGCGTAAATAATGCGTCGCTGAACCGGCTTGAGACCATCACCAATATGTGGGAGTGCCCGGTCCAGAATGACGTACATGGAATAATTCAGGTAGGCCATTTCTGTGTAGGCCTTAAGCGACTGGCGTTCGACACCATCGTCGCCGATCACGATCTGGTCCGTCATCAGGGTATCCGTAAAAGGAAAACTTCAGAGTATATAAACTTTATTGGTAACAAGTTTGCCAGCTTGGGGGGAGTCTGTCAGTTATCACATTTGATTATGTGCGAAGTTCATTCTCATACTCGAGAATGGGGACGTATAAGGAACTCACTATGTGAGCATTGCTCAAGACGGTACGACAGAATGTCCCCTAGAAAAGATAATGACGAACAGCTTGAAAAAGTTGGGAAAGACCATTACTTGCGATCATAACGTTGTAACCGTAGATCGATAAGCACTTGCATTGTGATAAATAAACAGAAATTACTGCTATTGTTTCACTGCCCTATCCCTTAATTAAAAGGAAAATTAATATTCCTGAATTACGTAAAAACAAACACGCTCATGTTGCCTGCAAGTCGTAGATCCAGCTCCAGTTATCCACAACGATTCCTATTGGCGGCAATACAGAGATAACTAATAACCTGTGCCCTTGATACAGTTGAAAATCAGATAGCCTCCAATAGACCTGTACGCCGTTTGGCTCGAAGCTGTCTTATCTGCTTTCTGTCTTCACCTGACAAGGTTTCTCGCACGTAAACCATATGTTCTTCTGCTGCCAGACGAGCTTGTTCAGGCTGACCGGCCAGTATGGTTTCCATGATATGTCTGTGCTGATGAAGTAGCTGAGTACTGGTTTCCTGATTGTTATAAATGCCGCCGATATTAGAGGCAATATTATGTTTCAGAAGACTGAAAATAGCGCGCATGGTATGCAGAAGGATAATGTTGTGTGAAGCCTCTGCAATAGTCAGGTGAAATGTAAGGTCAGCCTGACTTTCCTGATCAGTCCCCATACTCTCTTCCAGAAGTGTGAAGGCTTCCTGCAGGCTTTTCCTGTCTTCTTCTGTCGCTCTTTGGGCAGCATAGAATGCACAGGTGCCTTCCAGCAGCACCCGAAACTCCAGTACATCATCCTGAGTTTCCGGGTGCTTGCTCAACATTTCTACCAAAGGATCAGCAACTGAACGTGTCAAAGTATCTGTTACGTAATGTCCACCGCCCTGACGAGATCGGAGGATTCCTTTAGCCGCCAGCGTCTGAAGAGCTGTGCGCAATGATGGGCGGGAAACTTCCAGCTGCTCAGCCAGCTTTCTTTCTGGCGGCAGGCGATCTCCTGGCTTGTAAACACCCTCCACAATCATGGTTTCCAGCTTTGCGGTAATACGGTCTGCCAGGGTTTGTTGTTGCACTTCTTATTCTCTCTCTTAGCCCCTGCCGGTATTGGAACCGCCTCGGTTAGTGGATGCAAGCCCTGCGTTCAATCGAACAAAAATAAACATTTATTCGTTGACAATACTTATACAGAGTTATTACCCTGCAGCAAAATTGGTCAATTGGTAAGACCAATTATTTCAATAAGTGTTTTGTTGGCCGCAAAATAAGAATAAGAGAGGTAACACATCATGAGTCCTGGCATTCAGGCCTTACTGGCTTTTGCACCCATTCTTGTCACTGCTGTTCTGCTGCTTGGTTTCCGCCTTCCAGCAAGAACTGCAATGCCTGCAGTCTTTCTCCTCACCGCAGGTATTGCAGTTTTTGCCTGGGATGTTTCATTCAACCGTGTCATGGCGTCTTCCCTGCAGGGGCTTGTCATCACAATTGCCGTACTGTGGATAATTTTTGGCGCTATTTTCCTGCTGAATACACTTAAACATTCCGGTGCGATAACAGCAATCAAAGCTGGCTTCGTAGGCATCACACCGGATCAACGCATTCAAGCCATTATCGTGGCCTGGCTGTTTGGCTCCTTTATCGAAGGTGCATCTGGATTTGGCACCCCAGCGGCTATCGCAGCACCTCTTCTGGTTGCTATAGGGTTTCCAGCACTGGCCGCCGTTATGGTTGGCATGATGATTCAGAGCACTCCAGTGTCGTTTGGTGCTGTAGGTACACCAATCATTATCGGTGTAAACAAAGGTCTGGATACACAAACTATTGGTGAACAGCTGGTGGCTCATGGTTCCAGCTGGGACGCATTCCTGCAGCTGATTACCAGCGAAGTCGCCATCATCCATGCCGTTGTCGGTACTTTGATGCCACTGTTCATGGTCATGATGATGACTCGTTTCTTCGGTCAGAATAAATCCTGGAAAGATGGACTACAGGTTCTGCCATTTGCCCTTTTTGCCGGTCTCGCATTCACCATTCCCTATGCGTTCACCGGCGTTTTCCTTGGTCCGGAGTTCCCGTCTCTGCTCGGTGGTCTGGTGGGGCTGGCAGTAGTCACCACTGCAGCTAAAGCCGGGTTCCTGATGCCAAAAAAAGTGTGGCAGTTTGCCCCTGCTGAGAAGTGGCCTGTTGAGTGGACAGGGAAACTGGAAATTAAGCTGGACAGCTTAAGTGCCGGTAAAGAAATGTCTCTATTCAAAGCCTGGATACCTTATGTACTGGTTGCAGTCCTTCTGGTTCTCAGTCGAACCAGTGACACTGTAAAAGCCTTCACTAAATCTGTTTCCCTCAGCTTCAGCAATATTCTGGGAGAAGCGGGCATCAGTGCCAGCATTCAACCTTTCTATCTGCCCGGAGGGATATTGGTAGCAGTGGTTTTAGCTACAGTTTTCCTGCACCGTGTTTCTCTAAAAGATATGGGATCGGCTCTCGGGGAATCTACCCGTACGCTGTTAGGAGCTGGCTTTGTACTGATGTTCACCATTCCCATGGTTCGTATATTGATTAACTCTGGTGTGAACGGTGCAGACCTCAGTAGTATGCCGGTGGCTATGGCGAGTTTTGTGGCTGATACCTTTGGCAGCGCTTACACAGTATTTGCTCCGGCTGTTGGTGCACTGGGCGCCTTCATCGCAGGGTCCAATACAGTGAGTAATATGATGCTGTCTCAGTTCCAGTTTGGTATAGCTGAAGCCTTGAGTATTTCTGGTGCCATGATGGTTGCAATGCAGGCCGTGGGAGCTGCAGCAGGCAATATGATTGCCATTCACAATGTAGTGGCGGCCTCCGCTACAGTCGGTTTGCTGGGGCGTGAAGGCGCAACTCTGAGAATGACCATCCTGCCTACTATCTACTATGTGATATTTGCCGGTATTCTGGGCACATTAGCCCTGACTGTTTTCGGCATTACTGACCCTCTGACCAGCTGATCAAAAATCCGGAGCCAGCCTACTGGCTCCGGTTGTCGAGGTTTTCTGTATGTCAGAACTTTTCGTAAACGCCATGGGCGACAACAACCAGCAACCCACGCCCAGCCTTCAGAAAAAAAGAGCCTATCCTTCACGGCCTGAAGCAGTGTATTTATACGGGACTTGCCTTGTTGATCTGTTGCAGCCCGAAGCAGGCCTTGACGCTATAAAACTGTTAGAGAGAGAGGGTATCAGGGTTGAGTTCGCAGAACAGCAAACCTGCTGCGGCCAACCTGCCTATACCTCAGGATATGATGACGAAGCCCGTGGGGTTGCCCGTTTACAGATGAATATCATGCCAGAGGACTGGCCTGTTGTGATTCTATCGGGTTCCTGTGGTGGCATGATGCATCATCATTACCCCAAACTATTTGCCGGCCACCCTGAAGAAAAGCAAGCTCTCAAGTTTGCAGACAGAGTGTTTGAATTCACCGAATTTCTTGTACATGTACTGGGCTACCAGCCGGAAGATAAAGGTAAGCCGGAAACTGTAGCAGTACATACGTCCTGTGCCGCACGTAGAGAAATGAATGTTCATCAGACCAGCTGGGCTTTGATTGACAGCCTCAGCAGCGTTACCCGCATTACCCAGGATCACGAGTTCGAGTGCTGTGGGTTTGGTGGCTCCTTCTGTGTACGTTACCCGGATATTTCCGGCGCCATGGTAAACGACAAAGTAAAAGCGATTAGCGATACCGGAGCCAATCGTCTGGTGAGTGCGGATTTTGGTTGCCTGATGAATATAAACGGTGCCTTTGAGTTCCAGGAAAAAGAAATGAGAGGAACACATCTGGCCTCTTATCTCTGGGAGCGCATCGGAGGTGACGATTTGTGAGCGAACGTATTCCAGCGCAGAACTTGAGCTTTGATGAGCGGGTTGAACGTGATCTGAATAATCCTCTACTTCGGACAAACTTCCGGGAAGCTATGGACTTCCTAATGGATAAACGCAGTAGCCGCTTTACTGATGATCAGCAGCTACAAGATCTGCGTAACCTTGGTGCAAGCATTCGCAAAAGAGCACTATCCAAACTTCCGGACTTACTTGAGCAGATGGAAGTGAAGTTACGTGAAAATGGTATTCGTGTGCACTGGGCTGAAACCCCCGAGCAAGCGAACCAGATCGTTCTGGATATAGCCCAACATCATGGTGTTAAAACCATGATCAAAGGCAAATCCATGGTCAGCGAGGAAACTGAACTCAACGCGTTTCTTGAACAGGAAGGTATCAACCCGGTAGAAGCCGATATGGGGGAATATATCCTTCAGCTGGCTGAAGACAAACCTTCTCATATTGTGATGCCTGCTATTCACAAAACGAAAGAAGACATTGCCCGCCTGTTCGAGAAAAATCTGGATGAGTGCGAATACACAGAGGATGTTGATGAGCTGATTCAGGCTGCCCGTCAAGAACTTCGAAAGGTTTTTCACGGAGCAGATATTGGACTTACCGGCGTAAATTTCATGGTGGCTGAAACCGGCACACTGGTACTGGTGGAGAATGAAGGTAATGGTCGCATGGCCACCACTGTGCCAAAAGTTCATGTTGCCATGACCGGTATCGAAAAGGTTATTGAATATCTGGATGACCTGCCGCCCTTGCTGACACTGCTTACCAACTCAGCAACCGGTCAGCCCATAACCACCTATGTCAATATGATTTCTTCTCCTCGTAAAGGGAGCGAAGACGGGCCGGAAGAGGTGCATCTGGTTCTGCTGGATAACGGTCGCACCATCCCTTATGCCGATCAGGAAATGCGTCAAACCCTGCAGTGTATTCGTTGTGCAGCCTGCATGAATCACTGCCCGGTTTACACGCGCCTGGGGGGCCATGCCTATGGCACTACTTACCCAGGCCCGATAGGTTCCATACTTTCTCCTCACTTGCTGGGTCTGGAAGAAACCAAAGACTTACCCAGTGCTTCAACTCTGTGCGGTGCCTGCTCAGAAGTTTGCCCGGTACGTATTCCAATACCCGATTTACTCAGACGTCTACGCCATGAAGGCATTCGTAAACTCAAGAAGGGTGAAGAGGCGGTTATTCGCGGCCACGGTACCAAATACACCCATACGGAAAAAGCTGCCTGGCTCAGCTGGAGCAAACTGTATAGCTCGCCTGCCCTTTATCGAAGCTTTGCATTGTCAGCCACACTTTTCCGCGGCCTGACCCCATCAAAGATGAAAGGCTGGACTGACTTTCGAACATCTCCCAAACCGTCCAAGAAAAGCCTGCACAGTCTGGTAAAGCAATACAGAAAACAGCAGGGAGGTGCTGAGCTGTGAGCACAGGTATTGATTCCAGAACCAATATTTTAAATCGTCTGCGCAAGGGATTAGGTAAAGATCCAAGTCTTTCTCTGTCTGATGATTATGGACAAACAGCTCATTACGATTGGGACAAAAACCAGCGCACTGAGAACTTTATTACTGCGATGGCTGCGGTAAAAACAGAGATTCACCGCACAACTGAAGAACTTTGGCCAGAGCTTCTTGTGAAGATACTGTTAGAGAAAGACATCAACTGTCTGCTGGTATCTTCCAAAAGAGAAACCGGTAAACGCATGGCAACTCAGGAGTTCATTGTTGAATCCGGGTTAACCCTGCAAACCGTGCCAGATAACCCACCAGGCCTAAAGGACAAACTGTTCTTTGATATCCCGGCAACACTGACCACCTGCCGCAGTGCAATTGCGGAAACTGGAAGCCTGGTTCTCTGGCCTGATGAGCATGAGCCCAGAGCCATGTCATTGGTTCCACCTGTCCACTTTGTCCTGCTAAAAGCAAAAGATATTTACAATACCCTTGCCGATGTCATCAGGCAGGAAGGCTGGGCCATAGGCATGCCCACAAATGCTTTACTGATTTCCGGACCATCCAAAACTGCAGATATTGCCCGGATTCTCGCCTATGGCGCTCATGGTCCACGTGAACTCATTGTCCTACTGGTCGAGTAAGCAACTTGCTGCCCTGCTGCTCAGGTAGAAGAGAGAACAAAAAATGAACACCGCTGTCACCGGCTTTTATAACGCTGTCAAAAACTCGATTCCAGAGGAGCGCCTGCTAACTGATGCGTCTCGGTTACTGGCATTTGGCACGGATGCCTCTTTTTATCGGCTTATTCCACAGCTGGTTGTTCTTGCCGAGAACGAGCAGGACATTCAGTTAATTCTTTCTGAAGCAGATCAACGACAGGTGCCAGTTACTTTTCGGGCAGCTGGTACAAGTTTATCAGGACAGGCCATTACAGACTCAGTGCTGGTTATTGCCAGTAAGGGATGGACAGGACATCAGCTTGTAAATGGTGGCAACAAAATCACTCTACAGGCCGGGGTCATTGGTTCGGAGGCGAACGCCATTCTCGCCCCATTGGGAAAAAAGATTGGTCCGGACCCAGCCTCTATCAACACATGCCGGATAGGGGGAATAGCAGCCAACAATGCCAGTGGTATGTGCTGTGGTGTGGCTCAAAACACTTACCATACATTAGACAGCATTCGTATGATCATGGCCGACGGCACCCTACTGGATACGGGCAATGCCGATAACGTTGAGGCATTTCGCAACAGTCATGCAGCGCTGCTGGAAGATCTCACCAAACTGGCCGAAGGGGTTCGAAACAACACAGCACTGACAGAAAAAATCAGACATAAATACCGCCTGAAAAATACTACGGGGCTGAGCATCAACGCCCTTGTGGATTTCAGAGACCCCGTGGATATTCTTGCCCATCTGATGGTGGGCTCTGAGGGAACCCTTGGCTTTATTTCTTCAGTAACCTACAACACGGTTCCGGATCATGCACACAAAGCATCGTCTCTGGTTGTTTTCCCCGATGTCGCAACCTGTTGCCGGGCCGTTACAGCACTGAAACCTGCACCGGTATCCTCTGTTGAACTGATGGACAGAAGAGCTATGGCCTCGGTCGAAGGCAAACCTGGATTGCCGGAGTTTATCAACTGTCAATTAGGCACTAATGCGTGTGCTTTGCTAGTAGAAACCCGTGCCGAAAACCAGAGCACTCTGCAGGAGCAGGTTACGGCCATTGAGCATATCATCGCAGGCTTCGAGGTTTTGGAGCGTGTGGCATTTACAGAGGTGGAGGCTGAATACTCAGCATTGTGGGCTATTCGTAAAGGGTTATTCCCCGCTGTTGGTGCAGTACGTCAGACAGGCACCACCGTTATTATTGAGGATGTTGCTTTTCCCGTTGAACAACTGACTGAAGGGGTTATTCGTCTTCAGCAACTGTTCGATAAGTACCATTACAGTGAAGCCCTTATCTTTGGCCATGCTCTGGAGGGCAACCTCCACTTTGTATTTACCCAGGCATTTAATTCTACGGAGGAGGTTGAACGCTATCGCCAATTTATGGATGACGTTGCCAAACTGGTTGCCGTGGAGTTTGGTGGCTCTCTGAAAGCAGAACATGGTACCGGTCGTAATATGGCGCCGTATGTTGAGCTGGAATGGGGCAGTGACGCCTATCAGTTAATGAAATCTGTCAAGCAGCTGTTTGACCAAAAAAACCTTCTGAACCCCGGTGTTATTCTTAATGACGATGAGAACGCTCATGTCACCAACTTAAAGCCTTTGCCGGCAGCCGATGAACTTATAGATAAGTGTATCGAATGCGGTTTCTGCGAACCTGTTTGCCCATCTCAGGCTTTAACACTGACTCCCAGAAAACGTATCGTATTGTGGCGCGAAATCAGCAGACTTAAACGAGAAGGGCACTCTCCGGAGGAACTTCAGCGCTTACAGGAACTGGAAAGCGAATACGCTTGGCAAGGCATCGATACCTGTGCAGCGTGCGGTCTGTGTTCCACCCGCTGCCCAGTAGGAATCAATACCGGAAAGCTTACCCTCAAGCTGAGAGCAGACAAGAACAAAGGCTTCAACAGCACAGCCCAATGGGTGGGGGGACATTTTGGTGGAACGACTGCTGGCGTTCGCACAGCACTGAGAGTTGCTGATACAGCTCACAGCCTTCTTGGAACAAATGCTATGGCTGGAATATGCAGCACTGTGCATAAGCTGTCTGGGCAACGTATTCCACTGTGGAACGATGCTATGCCGAAAGCAGCCAGTCAGGCACCATTGAAAGAAGATTCTTTGCCTGAAGTTCAAGGGCAAAAGACAGTTGTCTATTTTCCCAGTTGCGCCAGTCGTAATATGGCACCTTCCCGGATGGACTTTGAACAGGAACCACAGGCCAAAGTCGTAAAACGTTTACTGGAAAAAGCTGGCTACAGGGTTGTTATACCAAAGTCTGTTTCCAGTCTTTGCTGTGGTCAGCCTTTTGCTTCCAAAGGACAGCCAGATGCAGCAAGAAGTAAAGCTGACGAATTACACCAGATACTCTGGGAGGCCAGCAGACATGGTGAGTGGCCGGTTATCTCCGACACCAGCAGCTGCACTGGACAGCAACGAAACGAAGACGGTGCCAGAGGTTTACAAGTTTATGACATTGTTGAGTTTGCATACGAACACCTTTTGGGTGAGTTGAACATTCAGCAGTGTGATGAACCTGTGATGGTTCATATTCCCTGCAGCCTCCAGAAGCTGGGGGGGGCAGAGAAAATCAAAGCCATTGTCAGCCGCTGTACGTCACAAATGGTTATACCAACAGACATCACCTGCTGCGGCTTCGCTGGGGATAAAGGATTTACCACGCCAGAACTGAATGCGAGCGCCTTGGCACCTCTCAACGATCAGGTACCCGAGAATTGTCGTGAAGGTGTTTCTTCCAACCGTACCTGTGAGATTGGCTTAAGTCACCACAGCGGTGTGCCCTATCACTCTGTGGCTTATTTGCTGGATCGCTGTGTGCAATATGAGGATTAAACCTGCAAAAATGCTTTCATTGAAATAAAAAACATATATTGAAACGTTGACAGACAGCTTGTGAACGGTAAAGCAGCTTCAACACCATAACCAAGTTTGCTACCGTTCACGGGCGCTCAAACGCACCTGATAAAAATCAAAACGGATGTTTCAATGAAAAAGCTGTTTTTAGCTTCTGCTATTGCTTCTACTCTCTTTATTACTGGCTGTGCCTCTATTGTTAGTGAAAGCAACTACCCGGTTTCTCTGAAAAGTACACCATCCAACGCCACATTTTCTGTTACTGCTGATAATGGAGTCGTTGTACATAGTGGGCAAACACCTGCCACAGTTTTCTTAAACAGCGGTAGTGGGTTCTTTTCTGGGGCCAAATACACAATCACTTTTGAGAAGCCCGGTCATGAACCGACTGTCATTACTGTAGATTCACAAATTGATGGCTGGTACTGGGGCAACCTTCTGATTGGCGGCATCATCGGGATGCTTATCGTAGACCCTGTAACGGGAGCGATGTGGAAACTGCCAGAATCTGCCTCTGCACAGTTGAATCAAAATATTGCAGGGAACACTGATAATCCCCAGCTGCAGGTTGTTACTATTGATCAAGTACCTGAGAGTATGAAAGGCCAGTTGTTGAAACTGTAAAATCTGCCACACACTGCCTTGACCAAAAGCCAAGGCAGTTCTCTGGGAAATTAATCCCATACCACCATTTCCTGAACAATCGCACGGCTTTCAATCCAGCCTTTGTAATGCTGCTCTAATTGATGACGTTTAATCTTCATAGTGGGTGTTACCAACCCGTTATCAACTGTCCACTGCTCACGAGTTATATACACTTTGCCAATTCGTTCGTGGGGCATCAGGTTATCGTTCACCTGCTCAACTTCAGTTTCTAATTCCTGCTGCAGCAAACCTTTCTCCAATAGCTGCCCGGAATCAGACAAGCTGACAACAAGAACCGGAGAAATCATATCCTGCCCCATCAGACAGAGCTGCTCGATAGCATTGTGAGTAGATAAGCGATCTTCAATAGGTACCGGGGCAACAAATTTACCTTTACTGGTTTTAAAGTGATCCTTGATACGGCCAGTTAAGAAAAGACTGCCGTCGTCGTCAATATGACCAACATCCCCGGTACAGTACCAACCATCTTTTAAAACTTCAGATGTTTTCTCCGGCTCCCGATAGTAGCCCCGCATAACGGCAGGGCTGCGGAACATAACCTCTCCCTGCTCATTAAATTTTATCTCGCAACCCGGCATGGTTGTGCCAACGGAACCAAATAAAGGTTTACCTCCCTGGGAGAAAGTTCCGTAGGCAAGGTTCTCAGTCATTCCATAACCTTCGCGAATATCCAGTCCCAAACGGCTGAACCATTGCAGCAGGTCTTTTGGAATTGAAGCCGCACCGGAAAGGCAGATACGCGCTTTATCCAGCCCCAAACCTTTCAGTATCTGCTTTGAAAGTAATTGCGACAGAACAGGAATTCGCAAAATCATCCGCAGTCGTTTAGGAGGGATTTTCTCTTCAATACCCATCTTAAACTTCTGCCACAAACGAGGTACCGAGAAGAACAGAGTTGGTCTGGTATTCTTCAGATCATCCAGAAAGGTGTCTATGTTTTCTGCAAAATGAACTCTGGCACCGGAGTAAATACTGGCCATCTCCACTATAACTCGTTCAGCTGCATGGGAAAGAGGCAGATATGAGAGATAGCGATCTCTTGAATCGACATTAAAAACTTTCACTACACGGGAACAAACAAAAGCCACTCCGCCATAAGTGTGCATCACACCTTTGGGATTGCCAGTTGTGCCTGAGGTATACATTAGAGTGAAGACTTGCTCTGGGCCGGGGCGGGGGCTGTCTTTGTAGGGAGTGCCGGTAGTTAGTATCTCATCAAGACTGAAATCTGTTTCCAGTGCACAACCACTCATACCAATGGTATGACACGTTTCGATCAACGCCTGCTGCAACCACTCTGGTTGATCCAGGCGACCAGCGAAAATCAGCTTTATATCCCCATGCTCAATAATGTAACGAAGATCGTCTGGCGATTGCCCAGGATAAAGCGGAACACTGATATGACCGCTCATCATTATGGCCATATCAGCAATCAACCATTCAGCACAGTTTTTCGCCTGAATACCTATACGACTACCAGCTGGTAAATGTCGGGATTTAATCCAACCCGTAACAATTCGCACCTGCTTGGCAAATGTTTTCCACGTGTAATCTTTCCACTTTCTATTGACTGGCTGGCGCAGATAGATCTGCTCTGGGTGATTCTGTTCCCAGTAATAGAGCATATCCAGAGGTGTTGTGGTCAGCCCGGAGAGGGGAGCACTCTTTGCTGCCATAATGAAAGTCCATTTATTATTTTTATTTTCTTCAGTACAACACAATAAAAGCTGATAGCCAATAGAAGGGTTTTGGTTGCTTGCAGGGGCCAGCGGTGGAACAATCCCCTCCACTCGGGAAAACAATAAAGCCACACCGATGAAAGATGAAAGGCCGACCAGAACGATAGCCAGTATTTTTGTTCGCTCCTGTCTCGCCGGATATGAAAGCCGAAAAGGTAGTAGTGTTGCTTTACTGGATCAGGCAGGTATTGATCCTGACATTCTCACCAATGCCGAGTTAAGAGCAGATCCAGAGGCTTACAGCAGACTTATTCAATTAATCTGTATTGGGCTGGAAGACGAGTTCTTTGGTCTATCCGGGCACTCAGCTCCCACAGGTGCTTTCAACATGATGGCTCGGGCATGCATTACCAGTGCCACTCTTGGTGATGCTCTGCGCCGCTGTTTTAAATTTTTCTCCATGGTTACTCCCAGTATGCATTTCAGCCTTTCCTGTCAGGGAGAGGAAGCAAGAATTGCGATTGAACATATTGATAAAGGGGGGCTGGACGACCACTTCCTTATAGAATCGCTAATGATTTGCCTGGTGCGCTGGAGCAGCTGGCTTATTGGCCGTCACCTGTTACTTAACCGGGTTGATTTCTGCCACGCAGAGCCAAGGGATATTGATGAGTACAGCCTTATGTTTCCCTGCGCCCGCAACTATAAACAGCCAGTTAATTTGATAGTGTTTGGCTCGCGGTACTTATCTATGCCTGTTGTACAGGATGCCCGCAGTCTAAATGAATTCCTTTCGGAAGTTCCTGGTAATCTTCTAACCCGTTATCGCCATGATGATAGCCTTTCTGCCCGCATCCGCCGCCGTTTAGCCAATACCCGTTATGAAGAGCTGCCTTCTTTTGAAGATATTGCCAGTGGTCTGAATATGTCGACCCAAACCCTGCGCCGACGTCTGAAAGGTGAAGGTAACTCTTACCGAGAAATTAAAGACAGCATTCGCCGGGATATTGCCGTTTACCATCTCCTGCGCCAGGACATGTCGATTAATGAAATTGCTGAACTGACAGGTTTTGCTGAACCAAGCACTTTCCACCGCGCTTTTAAAAAGTGGACTGGGTTAACACCAGGCGCCTGGCGGGAAGAGCGAGTGACAGCTGAATAACGAGTCAGCACAGACATAATTTTCCATTTCCGCATAACCATTTGATTACTATGGCAATGACTCTATGTCATAAAATTTGTCATGGGTGATAGCCTTCCCTTTTGAGTAATTTCACAGGTAAACTGAAAAAACTCAACGGAGGGGAGAGTGCCATGATTAATAAGAAAAGCCCCAGCTCGGAAAACGGAGTTTACCGACATAAGGACTTGCTCAATCGGTTTCGGGACTCAAGGCAAACTCCCAAAGAGTTTATTAGTCAGTGTTTGCAAAACGGTATGGTGTCCGGTGCCGACGCCCTTGAACTGATGTCTGTACTCAAATCTAAAATCACAACCCGCTCTTTTACTTTGGCGGATTTGACTGATGAAGACCACTTTCGCCATGGCTTGTATGAAACCACATTGGAAGACAGTGAAAACAACCCTGTTTTCGTAATCCAGTTTGACCAAAAACTGACAGAACACGCCAAAGAAATTCAAGAGTTGTTGGAAGGCTTTTCAAGAGACGTGGCAGAACTCGTAAGTGAGAGCGAAAACGAAGACCTGCAAGATATAGACGAAGTTGATGTATGTTGCTCACGGGAAGAAGCAATGGAAACGATTCTTGAGAGTCTTTCTGGAGATGCTGTTCGTCATTAAATAGAACTCCGATACTCCGATAATTCCATAAGCCACAACGCCAGAACAGGGTTGTGGCTTTTTTATGGCCTCGCCGTATCAGGCAGCGAAAAACAGAGTCGCTGTACTCATAGCGAATGGGTAAGGCTCTGTTCAGCCCAGATAACGATATGAATACACACCGCCGGAGGAGAGCAGCAAAGTTACTTTCAAGACGTTTGTAAAGCTGGCATTGGGCAGGCTGAGACTCTTCCAGAAGGGCTGATCGTAAAACACGCATCTGGCGGGAACGGAGGGTGGTCACGGTTTCCATAAACTGACAAAACCGGTGTCGTTCGTGGTGATCTCCAGTCAACACGTTTGGGTGGAAGGAGTTTATACGACTACCAACTAATATGCCGAACAGAGCCTAACTGTGGTTTGTTAGGCCACAGCCTCTGTCTGCTTTGGTCATTGTGACTTTACCTGTCTCCGCTATGTTGTAGGGCACTATTTATGGAGGGGGAACGATCAGTGAGCGAAGCTTATATTTACGACGCCATTCGCACGCCTCGCGGCCGTGGCAAAAAAACCGGTGCACTGCACGAAGTAAAGCCTATCACTCTGGTAGCCAATCTTTTAAAAACGCTGCAAGAACGCAACGGCTTTGATACAGCCGATGTGGATGACATTGTACTTGGCTGTGTTACAGCTGTCGGCGATATGGGTGCAGACATTGCTAAAACAGCCGCACTGGCCGCTGATTGGAAAGATGATGTGGGCGGTGTCACTCTGAATCGGTTCTGCGCATCAGGCTCGGAAGCTGTGAACCTAGCGGCTATGAAGATTCGCTCTGGCTGGGAAAACCTGGTTGTTGCCGGTGGTGTTGAATCCATGTCCCGTGTCCCAATGGGCAGTGATGGCGGCCCTTGGGCAATGGATCCTGAAACCAACCTGAATACTGGTTTTATGCCTCAGGGAATTGGTGCCGATTTGATTGCAACCCTGGCTGATTTCAGTCGTACAGATGTTGATGAATATGCCGTAAATTCTCACCGTAAAGCTGCAGCTGCTTGGGAAAAGGGGGCATTTGATAAATCTATTATTCCCGTTAAGGATGCGAACGGCATTACCATTCTTGAGAAAGATGAACTAGTACGAGCAGATTCCAGCGTGGAAGCCCTGTCAGGGCTAAGACCATCTTTCCAAATGATGGGCGAGATGGCCTTTAATAGTGTGGCGCGCGAAAAGTACCCACAGGTTGAGACAATTAACCATGTTCATCATGCTGGTAATTCTTCCGGTATTGTTGATGGCGCAACTGTGCTTCTACTGGGCAGTGAAGAAGCTGGCAAAAAAATGGGCATCAAACCCCGTGGCAAAGTTGTTTCCACCGCCGTTGTCGGCACAGATCCAACCATAATGCTGACCGGCCCGGCCCCTGCCACAGTAAAAGCTTTGGATCTTGCAGGTCTGTCTATTGATGACATTGACCTGTTTGAAGTCAATGAAGCTTTTGCTTCTGTTGTTATGCGCTTCCAGAAAGAAACAGGCGCTCCCTGGGAAAAAATCAACGTAAACGGTGGTTCTATCGCAATGGGGCATCCTCTCGGCGCGACAGGCGCCATGTTGGTGGGTACTGTTCTGGACGAGCTTGAAGCTCGCCAGCAGCGTTATGGCCTGGTCACCCTCTGCGTGGGTGGTGGCATGGGTATCGCAACCATCATTGAGCGCGTGTAAGGGAGGGATACAACATGTCTAACGCTATTCGTTATGAGAAAGACGCCAAAAATATTGTTCATCTGATCATGGACAACCCCAATGGCTCTGCCAATGTGATGGACAAGGATTTTCAGGACAGTTTTGCCGCAGTGACGGAAAAACTGGTTTCTGAAGCTGACTCGGTAACAGGTGTGATCTTCCGCTCTGCCAAGAAAACCTTCTTTGCTGGCGGAGACCTGAACAGCATTTATAAGGTAACGCCTGAGCAGAGTCAGGAATTCTTCGAGATGGTGGAAGGCCTGAAGGCTAACATGCGCCAGATAGAAACTCTGGGTAAGCCTGTTGTTGCTGCTATTAACGGTGCTGCTCTTGGTGGTGGTTGGGAAATCTGTCTCTCAGCGCATCATCGTGTAGCCCTGGATAGTGACAAGATTAAAGTGGGTCTACCTGAAGTCACTCTCGGCCTGCTCCCTGGCGGCGGTGGTGTAGTTCGTACCGTGCGTTTACTAGGTCTGGAAGCAGCTTTCCCTCTGTTGATGGAAGGTAAGCAACTCTCGCCGTCCAAAGCACTGAAAATGGGCTTGATGTCTGAACTGGCTACAGATACTGATGATCTTATGGCTAAGGCTGTTGCCTTTATTGAAGCCAATCCTCAGTCAGCTCAACCTTTCGACCAGAAAGGCTATAAGATGCCCGGCGGCAAGCCAAACAACCCAGCTATGGCTCAAAAACTGCCTATCGCTCCAGCCATGTTAAAGGATAAAACCAAAGGCTGTTTCCCTGCCCCTGAAGCCATTATGAGTGCAGCGGTGGAAGGTGCGCAGACCGACTTTGAAACGGCTACCCGCATTGAGTCACGCTACTTCACCAAGCTGGTTACTGGTCAGGTGAGTAAGAACATGATCGGTACTTTCTGGTTCCAGCTGAATGAAATTAAAGCAGGCGCCCGCCGTCCAAAAGATATCGAGAAGAAGCCGGTTAAAAAGGTGGGTATTCTCGGTGCTGGTATGATGGGCGCTGGCATTGCCTGGTCCTGTGCCAGCAAAGGTATCGACGTAGTCCTGAAAGATGTTTCTCAGGAATCCGCCGAGAAGGGTAAGGCATACTCTGAAAACCTGCTGAAGAAGCGCTTGTCCCGTGGTCGCACGACTCCCGAGAAGAGTGAAGCGATTCTTTCCCGCATCTTGCCGACCTCTTCTGCAGAAGATCTGAAGGGTTGTGATCTGGTCATTGAAGCGGTATTCGAAAACCGTGATCTCAAGGCCAAGGTCACTCAGGAAGCCGAAGCTCAGCTGGAAAACTCAGCGATCTTCGCTTCTAATACTTCTACTCTGCCAATCAGTGGTCTGGCAGAGGCCAGCACCCGCCCTGCTAACTTTATCGGCCTGCACTTCTTTTCTCCGGTAGACAAAATGCCACTGGTGGAAATTATCTGTGGCGAGAAGACATCTGATGCAGCTCTGGCTTTTGCTTACGACTTTGTTCTGCAGATCGCCAAGACTCCCATCGTTGTAAACGACAGTCGTGGTTTCTTCACTTCTCGTGTATTCGGCACCTTCCTGAACGAAGGTGTGGCGATGCTGGGTGAAGGTGTTCCGGCATCATCGATTGAAAACGCTGGCTTGCTGGCCGGTATGCCTGTTGGCCCTCTGGCGGTTGCCGATGAAGTAAGCCTGGAGCTGACGGCCAAGATCCGTAACCAGACTATCAAGGATATGGAAGCGGAAGGCAAAGCCTATACACCTCATCCTGCCGAGGCAGTTATCGATCGTATGCTTTCTATTGAGCGTGCTGGCCGGGTTGCTGGTGGTGGCTTCTACAATTATCCACAAGGTGGTAAGAAGAAACTGTTCTCTGAACTGAAAGATATGTTCGGTGATGAGAATGAAATGCCGCTGAAGGATATCAAAGAGCGCTTACTCTTTATTCAAGCCGTGGAAACTGCCCGCTGCTTTGAAGAGAACGTGCTGACATCTGTACGTGATGCCAACATTGGCTCTATCTTCGGCATCGGCTTTGCCGCCTGGAGTGGTGGTGCGCTGCAGTACATCAACCAGTACGGTTTGCCTGAGTTTGTTGCTCGCGCCAACGAACTGGCTGACCAGTATGGTGAGCGTTTCACACCACCTGCGCTGCTGGTAGAGATGGCTGAGAAAGGCGAGACATTTAAGGACTAATAACGAGTTCCAAGCTCCCCAAAACCCCAAAAGCCCTTACTGAACATTTTCAGCAAGGGCTTTTTTAGTACTATTAAGCGATTAAAACTATCGGGGACAATAAGCAAATACATCTGAATGGAAGTTATTCTCTGGGAAACCTGCTTCCACTAAAGCATCCATCGTCGCATACACCATATCGGGTGAACCACTGATATAAAAATGCGCACCTGCCAACTGCTCTTTATCATCAAGAATTGCTTTATAAAGCAAGCCATGACGACCATTCCAGTCGCTGTCCGCTTCAGGCTCACTGACTACTGGGTGATAGCGAACACCTTTCTCACTGGCCCAATAAACCGGCAGGCTTGGCATATAAAAGCCGCTGGGATGACGCACGCCCCAGTAAAGGTGCACGGGATGCTTATGCTCTTTAGCAAATGAAAACTCAACCATAGCTTTCATTTGCGCAAAGCCGGTTCCTGCAGCGATCAGAACCAACGGAGCATCCGGGCAACTTCCAAGATGGCAGTCTCCATTGGGCAAGTTGATAGTAACAACCTCTTCTGACTCCAGATGGGTAATCACCTGCCGGGCACGCTCATGCCCTGGAAAACACTGAATATGAAGTTCAAGAGTCTGGCCATCTTCCGCCGGTGCCGAAGCAATGGAATAAGCACAGGGATCCCCTGTGGGCATGATGATTTCCAGATACTGGCCAGCAGCCCACTGCAATGATTGACCATCTGCGGCTTCCAGAATGATCTGATATACATCGCCGGAAATTTTGCTCAGTCGCTGAACTTTGACTTGCTTCTGTACTGCTTGCCCAGACACAGGCTCCCCCGATTAAATGATTCTCAGCCGCATAGTAACGATCTAAACCCTTATGAAGCAACAACCCCTGAAAAGCAATAGCCCCTGAAAGCGATAGCCCTGAAAAGCAATAGCACCTGTTTCAGGGAAGAATAAACTTCCATGGATTAACACTTTCATGCTGCTGGCGGCTCGGTATTGAAAAAGTGCCCTCTCCCTTCAATACTGCTGTAGCATCCTGCACTACCTCAGGGCACTCGGTGTAACCCCAGTGATCAAACATATTGTTCACTCCCCCAACACTCTTGGTGTTGGTGATATCCACAACATACACAAAGTCAGGGAGATTTTTAGGGTAAGCCGGGCCGCTGCGTCCCAACCTGCGCTTGCCATTTTTTGTATAACGGGAAACCAGTAAGGCCTCGTCACTTCGATGCATATACACATGCACACGATCAGCAATAGATGTGAGGCGACGCATACCCCCTTCATCGGTGAAAACATCGTGATCCACATCCGGATTAAACAGGATGCTCTCTGTGAACAGTGGTTTCAGATCATCTGTTTCCAGACTCTTGAGCATATGATCCAGAACCTGATTACCCATTGAGTGGGCAACAAGATGGATATTGTTACGGCAAGGTTCGAGGCAGTCCTTCTCAAACATATCCGCAAAAAACATTCTCAGGTTTCGGAACAATCGCCCCAGCATAACTCCTGTATCGCGGGCATCTTCCTGATCACGTTCGTACTTCAGGTCAGACTGAGAAGGCCAGGACAAATAAACTAGATGCTTCACTTTTCTTTGAGGATGCTCTGCGCTGTGAAGATATTGCTCTTTGAGCCGTTCAATACCTTCAAACTCATCATGAAGATCATTTTGGAAACCATGAATAAAGAACATGACATCACCGGATTTCCCGACCATATCCTCATAAAGATTCCCGAACAACGCCTGAGTTCCTTCACGTTGATCAGCTGGCGTATCAAGAAGTTTTCTATATCCACGTAGGCCATAGTCACCCAGCAGTGAATAGCACTCATGAATCTGCTGATCACTGATACCTTTTTGATATTCGTGAAACTTTGCAATCCGGAAACAGCTCTGGGCCTTCTCTCTACCATCTATGGAGATCTGGTTGTTCTGATCAACTCTTCGGTTCGTTACGATATAGACAGCCACAGCAGCACTCCCTCTTATTCTTCTTAATTAACAGTACTGCTGTGACATCTATTGTCACATATTGTCACACCGTTATTTAATCGATACCTAGCTCATCCCACAGCTCATCAACCCGGGATTTCACTTCATCAGTCATGGTGATTGCACGTCCCCACTCACGCTTGGTTTCTCCCTGCCACTTATTCGTGGCATCAAAACCAACCTTGGAACCCAAGCCCGCTTCTGGCGAAGCAAAGTCCAGATAATCAATGGGTGTGTTTTCTATAAAGACTGTATCCCGCTTGGGATCCATTCGGGTTGTCATCGCCCAGATAACATCATTCCAGTCACGGGCATTGATATCATCATCACAAACGATCACAAACTTGGTATACATAAACTGTCGCAGGAATGACCAGACTCCCAGCATCACCCGCTTGGCATGTCCGGGATATTCCTTGCGCATAGTGACAACGGCCATGCGATAGGAACACCCTTCCGGCGGCAGATAGAAATCAACAATTTCCGGGAACTGTTTCTGCAGAATCGGCACAAAAACTTCATTCAAAGCCACACCCAGCATGGCAGGCTCATCGGGCGGACGGCCGGTGTAGGTACTGTGATAGATTGGATCTTTACGATGGGTCATGCGCTCAATCGTAAATACAGGGAAGCTTTCCACTTCGTTGTAGTAACCCGTGTGATCTCCGTATGGGCCTTCGTCAGCAAAATCATCCGGGTAGATATAACCTTCCAGAACAATCTCTGCGCTGGCTGGCACCTGCAGGTCGGTAATTGTGCCTTTTACCAGTTCGGTGCGGGAACCTCGTAGCAAACCGGCAAAAGCATACTCAGAAAGGCTGTCTGGCACTGGAGTTACAGCTCCCAGAATTGTTGCCGGATCTGCACCAAGAGCAACTGCAACCGGGAAAGGTTCACCCGGATTACGTTCCTGCCAGTCCCGCAAATCCAGAGCGCCACCACGGTGAGACAACCAGCGCATGATCAAACGATTTGGCCCAAGCAATTGCTGGCGATAAATCCCCAGATTCTGGCGCTCTTTTAACGGACCTTTGGTGATTACCAGTGGCCATGTCACCAGCGGGGCAACATCGCCGGGCCAGCAATGCTGTATTGGCAGTTTGGTGATATCAATATCATCACCTTCGAGAACAACTTCCTGGCAGGGAGCTTTGCGAACCACTTTAGGCCCCATATTCAAAACCTGCTTGAATATCGGCAGCTTTTCCAGAGCATCACGGAAGCCCTTGGGTGGATCAGGTTCCTTCAAGTAAGCCATCAGCTTGCCCACTTCACGCAGGGCATCAGTATTGTCCTGCCCCATTCCCAGCGCCACACGCTTAGGTGTGCCGAACAGGTTGGCAAGCAGAGGAACGTCTGAACCTTTCGGGTTTTCAAACAATAAGGCTGGCCCGCCGCGTCTCAGGGTGCGATCACTGATCTCTGTGATTTCAAGATAAGGGTCGACTTCTTGTTTTATACGCTTTAATTCGCCCAGCTTTTCCAGCTGATCGATAAAATCCCGCAAGTCACGGTATTTCATTCACTGACCTTTTTACCATGGAGGTACTGCACACAATATCTAGGATTTCTGCGTGGGTATCATATCTGTAAAAGCGCCGATGAGCTAAGAATGCCTGCCTATACTTGCCGCTCGATTAACCGAAGAGCACCTGAGGGCAGTCAATGAGCTCCACGGCAGAAAAGGAAAAACCGTTATTTAACCCTGTGGCGCATGTTGGAGGTGTCACATTTGAAGGGGTCAATGTTCTTGTTGAGGACTGGATTCAGTGCTGGGACAGTGAACATCCGCTTCTCGATATTGGCTGCGGTAATTGTAAAAACACCATTCAGGCGCTGGATGCCGGTGCCAGAGTCTATGCCACAGAACTATCTATTGATACAGTCAATGCCCTGATTCTCCAGTATTCTCTGCGCCCAGAGCTCAGCTTTCATCACCTGAGCCTTCCCGAAAATATTCCATTCAATGACTGTACTTTCTCTGGCATTCTTTGTTCTGAAGTTTTTCACTTCCTGAACCACGCTGAACTGATTGCGACTGTCTGGGAGTTACATCGTCTACTTATATCAGGTGGTAAAGCAGTCATTACCTGTTGTAGTGAAAATGCGAAATTTTTAGAACCTATTGACCTGAAAGAACAACGAGCCAAACAACGCCAAAAGCGCCCAGATTATTTCACTCCCATTGAAAACATACTTGAGATAGAACGGGAAATATTTGCTGTTGTTCCACCAACACAGGAAGCCTTGGATATTTATGAGTTGCATAAACAGATATTGCCAAAACCCTATTTCAATGTTTTTAATTCTGGGCAGTTGGCTATGTTATTTGAGCGAATGGGGTTTGTTATTGAGAAAATAACAACGGGCCCTGCTCCACAATATCCACTATGGGATCATGGTGAAAATGATCAGGTGCGCCTTATTGCCAGAAAAAAATAGTTTTCTGCAGATAAAACTTTTACTCAAATAAAAAGCCTTCACATCATCGATGTGAAGGCTCTTTCAAATAAACAATCAAATGCGATTATTTACGCTTCATAGCCTGGAAGAATTCTTTATTGGTCTTGGTATGTTTCATACGATCCAACAGGAATTCAACAGCCGCGATCTCATCCATCGGATGAAGAAGCTTACGAAGAATCCACATACGCTGCAGTTCTTCTTCGGTCGTTAACAAATCTTCACGACGAGTACCGGACTTGTTGATATTCATGGCAGGGAATACACGCTTCTCAGCAATACGGCGATCAAGGTGCAGTTCCATATTACCTGTACCCTTGAATTCCTCGAAGATAACTTCGTCCATCTTGGAACCAGTATCAACCAGAGCTGTTGCCAGAATAGTCAGGCTACCACCTTCTTCAATATTACGGGCAGCACCAAAGAAACGCTTAGGACGTTCCAGAGCGTGAGCATCAACACCACCAGTCAGTACTTTACCGGAGGATGGGATTACAGTGTTGTAAGCACGAGCCAGACGGGTAATGGAGTCGAGCAGAATCACAACATCTTTTTTGTGCTCAACCAGACGCTTGGCTTTTTCAAGCACCATTTCCGCAACCTGTACGTGACGGGAAGGTGGTTCATCAAATGTTGACGCAACAACTTCACCGCGAACAGAACGGGACATTTCTGTTACTTCTTCTGGACGTTCGTCAATCAGAAGAACAATCAAATGGCTTTCCGGGTTATTACGAGCAATGTTTGCCGCAATGTTTTGCAGCATCAGGGTTTTACCAGCTTTTGGTGGAGAGACAATCAATCCACGCTGGCCTTTACCAATAGGCGCAACCAGATCAATGATTCGGCCAGTTAAATCTTCTGTCGCACCGTTACCCATTTCCATAACCAAGCGTTTTTGAGGAAATAACGGTGTTAAGTTTTCAAAGAGAATTTTACTTCTGGCGTTTTCTGGCTGGTCGAAATTGATTTCATTGACTTTAAGAAGGGCAAAATAACGTTCACCTTCTTTTGGTGGGCGAATCTTACCGGAAATGCTGTCGCCCGTACGCAGATTGAATCGTCGAATCTGGCTGGGGGAAACATAAATATCGTCAGGGCCGGCAAGATAAGAGCTGTCTGAAGAGCGAAGGAAACCGAAACCATCCTGCAATATTTCCAGAACACCGTCGCCGTAAATGTCTTCACCGCTACGGGCGTGGCGCTTGAGAATGGAAAAGATTACATCCTGTTTACGGGAACGGGCGAGGTTGTCGAGGCCTATCTCTTCCGCGATTTTGAGGAGCTCCGGAACACTCTTTTTCTTAAGCTCGGTAAGGTGCATAACTGACCGTGTGGGTTACGTTCTGAAAGGGAAATTCTGTGGCTGTCGCTGGGAACGTCAGGCTTGAATTCGTTTTATAACTTTGGATTGAGATTAGCCTGAAAATTTAACCGCTGCACAAAAACTGTAAATCTTAAAAGAATTTATCACGAGGATAAAACACAACAGTCTTCAGCTTGTATGTCCGAAGCTCAATCAAAAACTGCTAAATAGCTACGGTGGTGAGGCGGTTTGTTGTAAATCTATCACCACCTCACTGAAGCGTCCAGCATCAGTCTTCACAAAATAGTACGAAAGTTGTTAGAAAAGCAAGAAAAATCTTGCATTTCTAACAGGCTGACAAAATCAGATATTGCTATCTAAAAACGCTGTCAGTTGGGACTTGGACAATGCACCGACCTTGGTTGCCTCTACGCTGCCATTCTTGAACAGCATCAACGTAGGGATACCACGTACATTATATTTAGGTGCGGTTGCCTCATTATCATCGATATTCAGCTTGCACACTTTCAGGCGATCGGAGTAGTCCCGGGCAATTTCATCGAGCACTGGCGCGATCATTTTGCAGGGGCCACACCATTCGGCCCAATAATCAACCAGCACAGGAGTATCAGACTTCAGTACATCGTCTTCAAAGCTGGCATCCGTGACGTTAACGATCTCGCTCATGGAATGTGTTCCTCACGTTGCTATTTTTGAGCTGGAAAGCGGCAATCATAGCATTGGGAGAATATAGGGATAAACCCTACATAACGAACAGAGTTTATCCCTCGGGGGATTTAAACCTATTTATCACTCCGATATTCTGTCGGCATATCCTTCTGGTATGCTACCCCTATGAGCATTCGAGGACAGACAGTGGCCATGAGCCGACCTACGACTGAGCAGACCGATAACGCCCCCCTGATTGCCGCTATAGATCTGGGTTCTAACAGTTTTCACCTTATTGTTGCCCGGGAAGATCATGGTGAATTACGCCCGGTTGAACGCCTGGGTGAAAAAGTTCAGCTCGCCGCCGGTCTAGATAGCAATAATAACCTGACAGAAGATGCCATGGAACGTGGGCTGGCCTGCTTGCGGAAAATGGCACAGTACTGCGCAGCAATGCCGAAAAAATCTATTCGTGTGGTGGGCACCAATGCATTGCGCAAAGCCCAAAACAGTCAGGAATTTGTGCGCCGCGCTGAAGCGGTTCTGGGTCACAGAGTTGATATTATTGCTGGCCGGGAAGAGGCCCGCCTGATCTATTTAGGAGCGGCTCATACTCAGTCGGATGACACTGAGCGCCGTTTTGTTGCCGATATCGGTGGTGGCAGTACCGAATTTATAATTGGCGAACGGTTTGAGCCAAAAATTCTGGAAAGCCTGCATATGGGTTGTGTGGTCTGGACCAGAAAATATTTCGCCGATGGCAAAATCACTGCACGCCAATTTGATGAAGCCTACTACGGTGCACGCCTTGAACTTCTGAATATTGAACAGTCTTTCCGTAATTTAGGCTGGCAGGATGCCATTGGCTCTTCAGGCTCAATCAAATCTGTCTACACAATTCTTGCTGAGCGTGGCCATGAAGGCATTACCCGTGAGGGATTAATGATGCTGAAGAAAGAGCTACTAGCCTGCAAACGGACTGACCGCATTTCATTCCAGGGCCTGAAACCTGAGCGGGTTAATATTTTCCCCGGCGGACTGGCGATTCTCTGCGCTATTTTCGACAGCATGAAAATAAACTCCATGTCGTTTTCAGAAGGCGCCCTGCGTGAAGGTCTCCTCTACGACATGATCGGCCGCAATAACCATGAAGACGTAAGAAACCGCACCCTGAAAGCGATCCAGAAACGTTATCATGTTGATACAGCGCAGGCGGACAGAGTATCTCGCCAGCTAGGTCATTTATTACAGGAAGCGAAACAAACCTGGGGACTGTCTGATGGTGATTGCCAACTGGCACTCAGCGCAGCAATGGTTCATGAAATCGGGATGGATATATCCCACACCCAGTTCCATCGTCACGGTTCCTATATTCTTCGCAATGCAGACCTTCTTGGTTTTAATAAACGCCAGCAGCAAAGTCTGGCTATGTTGGTAAGAGGACACCGTCGTTCACTCCCCCTTCAGTCTCTTTTTCAGCTACCAAGACAAGAATGTCAGCGTCTGCTGAAACTGGTCATTTTGCTGCGTATTGCGATTCTTCTGAACCATCGTCGTTCAGACAAACACCTGCCGGAGTATATCTTCAAAGCTTCCGGAACCAGCCTGACCATTACCTTCCCTGAAGGTTGGCTGGACAATCATCAACTCACTGCGGCCGATTTTGAGCAAGAGCAAGGGTACTTTATTCGGGCTGGTTACCGGCTGGAATTTCAATAGCAACTGAAATCATAAGCTACTCGACCAGAGGTTGTTCACTAGGAACAGCCTCTGCGCCCAACCGGTTGTTATCCCTGAGCCACAGAATCAACAGCAATACCAAACACACAACACCATTTGCGGTGATCAACTGGAATGCTCCGTCCCACCCCCAGGAATCAACAACCCTTCCCAGCAACAGGTTCGCTCCGGAAGCCCCTAGCACATATCCAAATAATCCACAGAATCCAACACATGCAGCGACATACCGTCGGGGAGCAATATCGATAATATGCACGTGTAGAAGCACCACGCAGCCGTAAATCAAAAAACCAATCACAGCCAGCATGCACACGGGCTGCAACCAATGATCTGCATTACAATGCCAGTATCCAAGCAAGGCCAGCAGAACCAACGACATATTCAGCAAATTCATCGGCACCCTTTTCCCGTGAAAAACACGGTCAGAGATATAGCCACACAGTAAAGTTCCGGGAATAGCTGCAAATTCAAATGTTGCAAAAGCCCAACTTGCCACTTCAAAACTGAACCCTCTAGCCTCTGTCATATACAGGGGAACCCAGTCAATCACGCCATAGCGAATGAAGTACACGCACATATTCAGCAGTGCCAGAAGCCACAAATCCGGCATGGTCAGGCAGGTTTGTACAAAACCTCTTACTCCACCGGAATCATGGGTATCAAGCTGGGATCTCCCAAGTTTTTCCTCACTCTCTTTTTCCAGTAAAGGAGGAAGCCCACAATCTTCAGGGCGGTCGCGAATCCAGAATACACACAACAATGCACTGCCTATTGCAAGGACAGCCGGCAGCACCAGTTTACTCTGCCAGAAGGTGAAAACTGCGAGCGCAAAAATAGCCAGTGGCCCTAACAAACCAGCTCCAAAATTATTCGACAGATTCCAGAAACTTGTGGCTCGGCCACGCTCTTCACGCTGAAACCAGTGAGCAATAACCTTAGCGCTGGAAGGCCACCCCAAACCTTGCACCCAACCATTAATCGTCATCAACAGTGCAATAACCAAAAATGGACAGGAAAACCATGTTGCCCCCGCAAGCGCCAGAGACACCAATCCCGAAACAAGTAAACATAGAGGCATTAACCAACGAGTACTAAAGCGGTCTGCGACAAAGCCCATCACAAAATTACTGAGCCCGTAAGACACCGTCATAACTGCCATAACTGTACCCAGCTCGCTTTTACTCCAGCCCTCAGACACAAGATCTGGCATGACCAGCACAAAATCTTTTCTAACGAGGTAATAAGCTGAATAACAAAAGAAAACACTAAAAAGTACCTGCAAACGCAAGCGTGCATAAACTTTGGCTTGAGTCTGGTTATAACCTGCAGGTATATCAGGCCTGAAAGATAGTTTCATAGAGGGCAAAGCTGGATGATCCATGCATTGCTCGGGAAACTTAGCAGATACTGAATGAAATGCAGGGTTATTGTTTTATAGACTCAGCCGGTACAATTAGATTCTGTTCACATAAGTTTGTTGTTTGGAGATCCCCCTGCGTGGCCCGATTGAATGAGCGCCAGGATGAAGCTGTCAAATACGTCTCAGGACCTCTACTGGTTCTGGCTGGCGCGGGCAGTGGTAAGACTAGTGTTATTACTCAGAAGATTGCTTATCTGATCCGTGATTGCGGTTTAAAAGGTCGCAATATTGTTGCTGTAACCTTTACCAACAAAGCTGCCCGGGAAATGAAAGAACGGGTTAGCAAACTGGTTGAAGGGCCGGCATCACGGGGGCTGACAGTCTCTACGTTTCACAACCTGGGTATGAATATTATTCGCAAGGAATACAAAACCCTTGGATTCAAACCCGGTTTCTCTATTTTCGACCAGCAGGATGCTCGCGCTCTGATCGCAGAGTTAATGCACAAGCATCTCTCTGATGGTGAAGACAGCGTAGATTTTGTACAGCACTGCATATCCAACTGGAAAAATGATCTGGTTCTTCCCCAACAGGCTCTTGACCGGGTTCGCAATGAAGAAGAGATGCTCGCTGCACGGGTTTATGTGAGTTATACCCGCACCCTGAAAGCCTTTAACGCTGTAGACTTCGATGACCTGATCCTCCTTCCCGTGCAGATGTTCCGCGAACATGCTGATGTACTAGCCCGCTGGCAGGAAAAAATTCACTACATGCTTGTGGATGAGTATCAGGACACCAATTCCAGTCAGTATCTGCTGGTTAAACAGCTGGTTGGCAATCGTGCCATGCTGACAGTGGTGGGCGACGATGACCAATCAATTTATGCTTGGCGCGGTGCCCGTCCTGAAAATCTTGACCTTCTCAGCAAAGATTATCCTGCACTTAAGCTGGTAAAACTTGAGCAGAACTATCGTTCTACCAGCCGCATACTCAAGGCGGCTAACGTACTGATAGCTAACAACCCCCACGTATTCGAAAAGAAACTTTGGAGTGAAATGGGTGTTGGCGATGAGATTCGTGTTGTGCGCTGTCGTAATGAAGACAGTGAGGCCGAACGTGTGGCCACTGAAATACTGACTCATCGCTTAAAGCACGATACCCACTGGGGTGACTATGCTGTGCTCTATCGTGGCAACTTCCAGTCCCGTCTGCTGGAAATGAAACTGCAGGAACATCAGATCCCTTACAAAATTAACGGAGGGCAGTCTTTCTTCTCCCGCGCCGAAGTGAAAGACATGATGGCTTACTTTCGTCTGTTGGTTAATCCAGATGATGACAATGCTTTCCTGCGAATTATTAACGTTCCTCGTAGAGAGATTGGTGCAGCCACACTGGAGAAACTAGGAACTTATGCCGGCCAGCGTAATGTCAGTCTCTACGAAGCCTGCCATGAGCTGGGGCTTGAGGAGACCCTCGATAAACGCTACGTAGAAAAGCTTCGTCACTTCACAAAGTGGATGGACACCCTGGCCCGAACCAGCGAGTCTGAACCCATGAAGGCTGTTAATCAGCTTATCTCGGAGAGCGATTACGAAAGCTGGATTTACCAGAACACCTCCAGTGACTCCGCTGCTGAAAAACGTGTGGGCAATATCAACTTCCTGGCAGGCTCTATTCAGCAGACGATTGAGCGTGGCGATGAAGATGCCTCCCTTGAGGATGCCATCACCCGCTTGATTCTGCGTGACATGATGGAACGCCAAGAAGAAGAGGAAGATGACGACAAGGTTCAGTTATTAACTCTGCACGCCTCAAAAGGTTTGGAGTATCCCCATGTATTTATGGTGGGCATGGAGGAAGAGCTGCTTCCTCACCGTACCAGCATTGAAGAAGATAATATTGAAGAAGAGCGTCGTCTCACCTACGTAGGCATTACTCGCGCCCGTAAGCGTCTGGTTATGACACTGGCCGCTACACGACGTCAGTATGGTGAAAATTTGGACACGACTCCCAGCCGTTTCCTCGATGAATTACCACAGGAAGATCTGGTTTACGAAGGTTGGGAACAACGATCTACACCTGAGCAAATGCATGCCAGGGGCCAGGAAGCTTTGGACGATATTCTCAAAGGTCTCGATCTGGATCTGTAACCCTTAGTATTTATTCTGAAGACAGGTGCTGTGCCATAAATGTGTACAGCGCCTGCACCTTACGGTTGGTTTTCATATCCCGGTGATACGCAAACCAGACAGGATCAGCTTCGCAATCTTCCACACATTCAAGCTGACGCAAATTCAGATGTTTTTCCGCAGCATCCACCGGCATTGGCCCAATTCCCATTCCTTCCACAATGGCTGACTGCAAATCCAAGAAGTTATTGCTCTGATAAGCCAGCTGCTGTGGCTCCAGCTGTTCAATAATAGCTTTGATAAAAGGTATCTGTTGTTTACCACCAGAAGGCATCACCCAGAAATGTTGGTTAAATTCTTCGGAGGCAGAGGGAAGGCCATGTTGAGAGATGTATTCTGAAGAGGCGAAATAACCTACCTGAATGTCCATAAGAGAGCGAGCAACCACATCCAGTTCACCAGGCTGCGACCCCATACGCAAAGAGATGTGTGCCATGCCGGAAGAAAGCGGAAGAATGTCGTCTGTAGCAATAATCTGTAGCTGTACTTCCGGATAAATATCCCTGAACGCTTTGAGAGCTACATTAATGCGAGGCATATAATCAATAACGGTGGTTATCAGAAGGGGGCCGCTTAACCGATTTTCCGTACTGACCAGTAAATTCTCCAGCCTGCTCATACGCTGGTTAATATCCGGCATTTCACTGATAAGTAAACGCCCGGCGTCAGTTAGCTGATAGCCACGCTGATGCCTGAGAAATAGGCGTACATTCAGAGATTCTTCCAAAGCATTTACCCGTCGTAATACTGTCGCATGATTCATACCCAGAACCTTGCCAGCCTTGCTTAACGAGCCGGACGAAGCAACCTGCCAGGCAATACGTAACTCATCCCAACTGACTTGATTCATCCCTCTCCAATCCTGTGCCTTATTTGTGGTGGTTGATGATAACAACCCCATAGCACTGTGCATATTTGCACAACTGTTTTGCTTTCCCGTGGACTTCTCGTATGCACAGTTTTCTTTAAAGTACACCTCAAAGAAAGGAGCCACTGGTGCTTAAAAACTCACAACATTCTTATGGTTGGATCACAATCACCATGCACTGGCTGCAGGCCACCACCATTCTGTTTATGTTTGGTTTGGGCCTGTATATGGTTGATCTGACCTATTACGACCCGTGGTACAGAGGTTCTCTGCAATTGCATAAAAGCATTGGCATACTACTGATGGTTTTGTGGATCATTATGATTGTCTGGAAGAACCTGAATCCACGTTTGAAGCCAGAGCCAGCCCCGAAACATGAACTGTTAGCAGCCAAAGCTATGCACTGGGCTTTGTATCTGACCATTCTCAGCCTGTTGATTACTGGTTACTTGATTTCAACGGCAGACGGGCGAAGCATCGCAGTTTTTGATCTGTTTGAAGTACCGGCTTTGCCAAAACTAATAGAAAATCAGGAATCAGTTATTGGAGATATTCACGAGATTCTGGCCTTTACCCTGATGGGGTTTGTTGGCCTGCACTTTCTGGCTGCTTTGAAGCATCACTTTATTAATAAAGACAGGACTTTGCGTCGCCTGATCAAACCTCAAGTTTGATCAGGCAGCGCTCCCTATTGAATAAGACACATCTAAAAAAACAAAAGGGATACCATGAAAAACTTCCTTCAGGCAGCACTGGTTGCTGCCGCCCTGACTTCCGCTTCCGCAAACGCGGCAGACTATGTGATTGATACCGAAGGTGCTCACGCTTTTGTACAGTTCAAAATCAAGCACCTCGGCTACAGTTGGCTGGTCGGCCGCTTCAATACATTTGAAGGCGGTTTCAGCTACAATGCTGACAAGCCTGAAGATTCCACGATCAACGTTACTATTCAAACAGCCAGCATTGACTCCAACCATGCTGAGCGCGATAAACACCTGCGCGGTGAAGATTTCCTGGATGTTGATGAGTTTCCCGAAGCCACCTTTGCCAGCACCGGCTTCACCCCAGACGAAGACGGCTTGAGCGGAACCTTGGAAGGTACCCTGACTCTGCACGGTGTAACCAAAACGATTACATTTCCGGTTAAAAAGATTGGTGAAGGCGATGACCCATGGGGTGGCTACCGGGCAGGTTTTGAAGGTCAAACGACTTTAAAGCTGGCAGACTATGGTATTACCTACAACCTCGGGCCGGCTTCTACGGAGGTTCAGCTGGACTTACTGATTGAAGGTATTCGCAAGTAAATCCAGTTATTTTTTGTGTGTGTTGGGCACCCGTAGGTGCCCTTTTGGGTTTTTCCCAGATTATTTCAGGTAGCGGCTTTCCAGATGATCTTTAAAATATTGAGCATTAAGAGTTTCACCTGTTGCCTGTTTCACTAATTCATCAGTAGTCAGCAAACTACCCTTGCTCCAGATATTGTCTGAAAGCCAGGTAAAGACTGGTGACAAGTCGCCACTGAGAATGGCGCCATCCACATCAATGACCTGCTTCATGACCGCCATATACTGTGCTGCGTACATGGCACCGAGCGTGTAGGAAGGGAAGTATCCAAATGCACCATCTGTCCAGTGAATATCCTGCATGCAACCGTTCTTGTAGTTATCTTTAGTCGACAATCCCAAGTAAGCCTGCATCTTTTCATTCCACAGTTCAGGCACATCAGTGTGTTTAATTTTCCCGTTCATCAAATCACGCTCAATTTCATAGCGTAGAATCACATGGGCTGGATACGTCAGCTCATCGGCGTCAACACGGATATAACCTTTCTCTACGCGGGTATACAGCTTGCTGAGATTCTCGTGGGAAAATAACGCAGAATCGTGGCCCTTGAAGTGTTTGCCTGCCAATCGAGCCAGATGTTCAATGAAAGCTTCACTGCGGCCAACCTGCATTTCAAAAAACAAGGATTGAGATTCATGAATCCCCATTGAACGACCTTCACCGGAAGGCAACCCAGACAAAGATTCAGGTAATCCCTGCTCATAACGGGCATGGCCGGTTTCGTGAACAATTCCCATCAGCGACTGGGTAAATTCATTCTCACTATACCGGGTGGTGATACGAACATCGGAGGGAACACCACCACAGAATGGGTGCACGCTTTCGTCCAGGCGTCCATGTTTAAAATCGAACTGGAGCAACTTCATAACGTCCAGCCCCAGAGCTTTTTGTTTCTCGGTTTCAAAAGTGCCCTCAGGTTGAATGTACTTTTCTGAAGATTGTTTATCCAGTACCTGATCAATAAGCCCCGGCAACCAGTTCTTTACGCTGTTGAATAATGTATCCAGAGACTCTGTGCTAGTACCGGGTTCAAAGGTATCCAGCATCGCGTCGTAAGGCGTGAGCCCAGTAGCCTCAGCCATAATCTGCGCCTCTTCCCGAGAGAGCTTGACCACCTCTACCCAGTTTTTCTCAAACCCTTGCCAGTCATTCTCTCCGCGCTGGGTACGCCATGCGTGTTCACATTTGGAACCAGCCAGAGATTTAGCCTGAACCAGCTTTTCCGGCAACAAGTTTGCTAACTGCCATTGGCGCTTAAGCTCTCGTAGCGTGGCCTTATCATCAGTGGTCAACGATTCCTGCTCTGCCTGCTCAAACCATTCCACGAGTTGTGGCTGGGTTTGCAAACCATGTACATGTACCGATAACTCAGCCATAGCTTCTGAGCGAGCCTGATTGCCACCACTGGGCATGACTGCTGCCTGATCCCAGCCGCAAATTGCTCCCAAATGTTTGAAGTGAGAAATCTTTTTCGAGTGAGCTTTTAGTTTTTCAAATGCGCTCATAAGGCAGCTTCCATAACTGGGATAAAAAAGTGTATTAAACAATGATAAGTCTGATTATTCGGAGACGACATAGCAGTCTTTAGATTTTTAAACAGACACAAAAAAAGGGCTGCCTCAGCAACCCTTTTGATATTTAAACAAAGCGAGTTAAGCCACAAGAACGCCTTTCAGCTTTTTCAAAGCATTCTTTTCCAGCTGGCGAATACGCTCAGCGGAAACATTGTATTTGGCAGCCAACTCATGAAGAGTTGCCTTGCCTTCTTCGTTCAACCAGCGGCTTTTCAGAATATCCTGACTACGCTCGTCCAACCCAGCCAGAGCGGATTGCAGACGGGATGTTGCATCCTGATCCCAATCGGCATTTTCCAGTAGAGTGGAAGGATCTGCAGCCCGGTCTTCCAAATAATGGGCAGGCGCCTGATAACTGGAATCATCGTCATCATCGGCGTAGCCATCAAACGCGGTATCCTGCCCAGCCATTCGGCTTTCCATTTCCTGAACAACAGCTTCGTCAACGCCAAGATCTTTGGCTACCGCTGCAGTTTCTTCTCTGTTTAACCAAGCCAGACGCTTTTTGCTGGAACGCAGGTTAAAAAACAGTTTGCGCTGGGACTTGGTGGTCGCAACTTTTACGATCCGCCAGTTGCGCAGAATAAATTCGTGAATTTCAGCTTTAATCCAGTGCACGGCAAAAGACACCAGACGTACGCCCATTTCAGGATTAAAACGGCGTACAGCTTTCATGAGTCCAACGTTACCTTCCTGGATCAGATCGGCCTGTGGCAATCCGTAGCCAGCATAACTCTTGGCAATATGCACGACAAAACGCAGATGAGACATAACCATCTGGCGTGCAGCTTCGAGATCATTGTCATAGTAAAGGCGGTCAGCAAGCGCTTTTTCCTGTTCGACAGACAACACAGCGATGCTGCTGACAGCATGAATATAGGCCTCAAGATTTTGGCCGGGGGTCAGCATATCAACCGGTCGCAGGCTGGTTCCCATTAAAGGTCTCCGTTATTGAAATCGGTTTGTAGTTTATCATCAATTTCTCTAGACATTGAATAGTACGAAAAGTTCCGAGAAATAGATTTTTATTTCGCTATCACTATATATTTCGCTATCACTATATGTAGTTTAGGGGGGCGTTCTCAATTAAGCATGCGCCTCAGTGGCGCTGAAAGCCGCCAGGCGTTAGAAAGGCTGTGAAAATTGTAGTTACTCTACATTAGGCAAGCCTGACGCCACGAAGGACGGTTTCCTGGCTCACCCGAAGGGCATTGCCTAATTGAGAACGCCCCTACAGTTTTCTGATTACTTGTTACCGCTATTCATGTATTCCCAGGCTTTGCTCACCGTACTTACACCAGGTGTATCGGTGGACATAAGGAAATACACAGCCCCCACACCAACGACAGCTCCAACACCCAGCGTCACGCCAGTTCCTACGACAACCTTACCAGCAATACCACCGGTCACGGCATTCATAAAGGGAAGCCCTTTATATGCTCCAACAACAGCTGCAGCACTGAGCATAGAAAATACTGGGTAACCCGTTGCAGTCGTCACTCTTTGACCGACTGCCTCCATACCATCTGCCCCCCACTGAGTAAGAGTCGACAAAATGCGTAAGGAGCGTACTGTCAGGTTTTCCAGTGTCACAAACGGAATCCAGAATGCACTTGTAGCTTCATACACGTCTTTGTCCAGAAGGTATGAAGCGAAAGGCGTTGCCGCCGCGCCCAGTGCTCCACCAAATGCAGCACACCCGATATAGCCCGCGCTGGTAATCCAGCCCCCCATTGCGAACGCAGCTGTCATAGCGCCAATGCCTGCTGCTTTACCAGACATACTCGTGGTCAAGTCATAGAGTTGGCTATGGTAACCCGCTAACAACTGGTCCAGATTCATGAGGTGAACATTGCCCGTTCTCTTTTCCACATAACTCTGCAGAGAAGCAGGGGCAACACCAAGAACACCTCCATTCGCATCAACAAGAAAGATTTCTCTGATATAAGCCTGTTCCAACTCGAGCACTAATTTTCCGGCTTCACGATGATCTTCCAACGGATTGCCGGGTACTGGGGCATAAGCAATAACACGGCCGGTGCCGCTATGTATAACGTGATTATCCCCTGCTGTAATCCATGTTGTTCCGTGCCCCTGATCGAACAGTCCATGGTCTTTCAGGATATTAACCAAGCCTTTTGCAGAGCCCGCATCTGTAGTTGCAAAGCACCAGGAACGGTTGTGCAAACTGGCACCTGCGTTTTGTCTGACACTTTCATTAACCTGATGAAAGGAATCATCGCTTTGCTCTGAAGATCGTGCACTCTGCAGTGTTTCCAAGCCTAATCGAGCCATTTCTGTGTCTGTAACCCGCACCAGCGTTTTGCTGGAATCCCAGTCAGAAAGTCTATTACCAAGAAATATCAGGTTCTCTTCATCCTTATAAAGGTTTTTGAGAATTGTTGAATTCCTGCCTACATAGCAAATCAGAGTGTCAACCTCACTGAGGTCGTTAGACGTTATTGTTTTATCAGGACGCTTGCCATAAGGGTTATCACCCCAGCGGTAGTATTCGTAATAATCGTTCAGCCCACTATAGGCCCAATAACTGCTATCAGAGATGTAATGAAAAAGCTGCCCTGTCCGATCCGACCAGGAATCTTGTTGTGTTTCAGAGTCCCCTGAAGCATGGCTTATTGGTACATGCGGCTTCATCTTAATGATCCGCCCGCCAGACATATTTTCCTCTTCCTCAACAAGCTTATCGGGCATGAGCAGACCTTCACTTCCCTGCACAGAAGCAAAGCCAAGAGCACAGACAATACAGAGGAGAAAAAGAACCTTATCAAGCTCTGGAAAATGACATCGAGTTTTCATAATGGTGACCACGGCAACATCCAAGCATCAAATCAAGATGTTTCAAAGACCACCAATTAAAGCACTGGTTCAAAAAACGACTGAAGATATTGTGCGTTTTTTTGTAAGCGTCTAAGTGTTTAAAGCGTTTGGTCAGGGATCAATATGTCGCAACTGTCGCCAGCTGGATAAGAAGGCTCCAAGAACGCCCATAACCATACCAGTCAACATCAGTGTCAGACATATCTCCAGGCCGGGAAAACTGGGGCGGAAAGAAGATTGATACAAGCTCGCCAGTTCCTGCGCAGGGCCAGACACTGCAAACCACAACGCAGATGCCATAACAGAAGCGAGCAAACCACCAAGCAGGCCATACCAAAAACCACTGTAGAGAAAGGGCAAGATAACAAACCCATCAGAACCGCCAACGAGTTTGACCACCCGAATCTCATCTTTTCTGTTCACCACAAGTAAACGAATGGTGTTGCCTACCGCAAGCAGCACAGCTAGGAAAATCAGGATAGAAACACCGGTAAGAATACGATCTCCCAATGTGAGCATGGCGTTCAGGCGTTTTAACCAGTCACTGTCAACCCGAACTTCATCAACACCACCCATCCGAATCAGACGGTTTTTCAAATTGCTCACAGCCAGGGGAGATGAGTCTTTAGGCTCAACTTCCAACACCCCTGGAAGAGGGTTGTTGTCCAGCAGGCGGAGCGCTTCTCCCAAGCCGGAATACTTTTCGAACTCGGCCAATCCCTGTGACGGTGAAATATAAATCACACGTTTAATAGCCTGATCGCTAGCAAGATCTTCCCGCATACGGGAAGCTTGATCGTCAGTAATTCTGCTTGCCAGATATAACGAAACTCGTACCGAAGTTACCTGACTGCTGCCAGCGACATCACGGAGATTATCCAAAGTCATGGACAATGCAGCAGGAAGCGACATAGCCACACCCAGAACAAGAACAGTCACCAGACTGGCTAAAGGTGTTTCTAAAATGCGAGACAAAGCATCTCTTGCGACCTTGCGATGCAAAGCAATAAGAATCTTCCAATGACCAAGAGCTGAACTTGTGTGACCTTTTTGAGCTTTCCCTCTGGAAGCCGTTTTCCTTCCAGGTGTTTTCTTTTGAGGTGGTTTCTTTTTACTTTCAGGTACAGATTGGCTGGGAGGCGTTTTCCGCCATGTTGTTACAGCTGCTTTGCGGGGTGGTTTATCAGAACCACGGTTATCATCTCTGCGGCTCATACAGCATCACCTTCAGAGACCAGCTGCCCCTCAGAAATCAGACGGCCTTTTTCGAGAGTAATAACCCTATGACCCATGCGGCGAACAAGATCGAGATCGTGAGTAGCGATCAGGATAGTCATTCCAGCCTGGTGGAAATTGTGAAAGCGCTGCATGATATCAGCAGAAAGGTCAGGGTCGAGGTTACCGGTTGGCTCATCCGCCAGCAAAACCGCCGGGCGGTTAACAACAGCTCGGGCGATACCTACACGCTGACGCTCACCGCCGGAAAGAGAAAGAGGATTCAATTTCTCTTTATCAAGAAGGCCGACCATATCAAGAGATGCACGAACACGTTTGCCGACATCATCTTCATCAAATCCAGCCACCAGCAAAGGAATGGCAACATTGTCGAAAACTGAACGGTCGAATAACAACTGATGATCCTGAAACACAACACCGATATTACGTCTCAATGCCGGAATCTGTGCTCTGCGCAGGCGAGCAAGACGATGCCCACCTACCTGTATATGGCCACTGCTTGGGCGCTCCATCAGCATGATCAGCTTCAACAGTGTGCTCTTTCCTGCGCCGGAGTGTCCGGTCAGAAAAGCCATTTCCCCACGTTCCAGGTGCAGATTGATATTATCAAGCCCGATATGTCCGTTAGGAAAACGTTTACTCACACTGTCAAAAACAATCATCGGGCAGTCCCTTACCTCTCAGCACAGCCTCGGCCTTGCCAGCTATCCTAATGAGTGGCTGTTTTATACATTGATATCTGCGAACAGAGCATCGACAAACTCATCTGCATTAAACGGGCGAAGATCAGCAATCTGCTCACCCACACCAAGAAATCGAATAGGTAGTTGCATTTGCTGAGAAAGGGCAAAGGTCACGCCACCTTTTGCTGTGCCATCCAGCTTGGTCAGGGCCATACCAGTTAAGCCAACAGCTTCATCAAAGAGCTTGGCCTGACTGAGGGCATTCTGGCCGGTACCGGCATCAACAACCAAAAGAATCTCATGGGGCGCTTCAGGGTCAATTTTACCCAGAACCCGCTTCACCTTTTTCAGCTCTTCCATCAGGTTGTCTTTGTTGTGCAAACGACCTGCTGTATCAGCGATCAGAATATCAGCCTGACGAGCCTTGGCTGCCTCAAAGGCATCGTAAAGGACGGAGGCACTGTCGGCACCTGTATGCTGGGCAATGACAGGAATATCATTGCGCTCACCCCACACTTGCAGCTGTTCTACCGCTGCTGCACGGAAAGTATCACCAGCAGCCAGCATCACCTTGTGGCCTTCACTCTGGAACTGGCGGGCCATCTTGCCGATGGTGGTGGTCTTACCCACGCCATTCACCCCAACCACAAGAATCACGAAAGGCTTCTTGCTCGCATCAATCACCAGAGGTTTGTGAGCAGGCTTTAAAATCTTTGAGAGTTCAGCTTTCAGTGCGTCAACCAATGCATCGGCATCATCCAACTCTTTATAGGCAACTCGCTGGGTCAGTCCATCAATAATCTGGCGAGTCGCATCAATACCCACATCGGATACAAGCAGCTGTGTTTCAAGATCTTCCAGCAGCTCATCATCAATTTCTTTCTTACCAATAAACAGCGTGGTAACGCCATCAACCAGAGATGCACGAGTTTTGGAAAGACCGGACTTCATCCGGGAGAAGAAGCCGCCCTGTTCTTCCTCAAGCTCTTCTTCATGCTCGGGCTGGGAAGCTTGTGCAGGGACTACAGGCTCAGGTTTTTGTTCCCCAAGAGCAGGCTTAACAGCCACTGGCTCTACAGGAGTTGGCTCAGCAGCTGGCTCTACAGGCTCAAGATCAGAAGGCTGCCGTACTTGAGATACAGTTTCAGCGGCAGCTGGTTGTTCTGCAGGAGTTTGAGGGGCTGTATTCTCTGCAACCTCTTCTACAGGCTGTTCAGATGCAGCTTCTTCTTTCCGACCAAAGGGCCAGAAACGGCGCTTTGCACCACTGGTTTTATCGTCTTTTTTGGAACCAAACATCGTATTCGCTAATTCCGGAATTCTGCATCAGGTCAATACAGGTCTAAGTATCAGGTAATACTAACACTATACGTTCCATCCCGGCATAGAGAACAACATCTGAAGCCACTAATCAAACGCCACTAGTCAAAAGCTTGTACTAATCTGTGCACTTTCATCTTCAGTATCTCCACAGACTCATCATGGGACAAATTCATCTTGCCCAACCGATGCTGACATTGAGCGTCATGCTTCTGTTGGCAGTCATTATTATGATGGCGTTACAGCGTTGCCACTTCCCTTATACGGTTGGCCTGGTTATAGCCGGTCTGATTACCGGCCTGACTACTGATTACTTCGAACCTCTTGGTAGCCAAAGCGCTAACGCTATCCGCAGCCAGGTCACTCTTAGCCATGATCTGATACTTTATGTGCTGCTTCCGCCACTGGTTTATGAAGCCAGTCTGGCTATGGATGCGCGCCTGCTGCGCAGGAATCTCGCTCCAATCTTATTACTGGCAGTTGCTGGCCTACTGATATCAACATTTATCGTTGGTTATCTGGTGAGCTGGCTGACTCCACTCACTCTGCTTCCGGCACTGGTGTTTGGAGCTTTAATTTCTGCCACAGATCCCGTTGCTGTCATCGCTTTATTCAGGGAAGTGGATGCGCCTGAACGGCTGTCGTTACTGATGGATGGCGAAAGCCTGTTTAATGATGCCACTGCCATCGTACTGTTTCAGGTGATGCTAGGTTTGGTTGTGGCTCCGGTGATTAACGACTCCACAATTATTTCGGCAATCTGGGATTTCCTGAGAATATTTCTGGGTGGGGCAATCGTCGGTGCCATTATCGGATTATTGATATCTATGCTGGCCAGTTTGCAGACCGATGACCGCATGGTTCAGATTACTCTCTCCAATGTTGCAGCCTGGGGGAGTTTTATTCTGGCAGATCATTATCTGGAACTATCTGGTGTTATGGCCTGCGTAGCCGCAGGGCTGGTCACCGGTTATTACGCCAGAACCCGCCTGGGTAACAAGGTACTTATGGCTGCTCAGAGGTGGTGGTCTTACGCCACATTTTTAGCAAATAGTTATGTTTTTCTTTTATTAGGGTTGCAGGAAGAATTGCTATTGAAACCCAAGGTCATTCTTTCACTGCACTGGCTGCTTATTGCGATTTTAGTTGTTCTGCTGGCACGTTTAGCAGTTATTTATCTGATACTCCCCGGGTATAACTTCTTTGCTCAAATGGAGCAACGCATAGATCAAAGCGACAAATTCATTATGTTCTGGGGAGGGTTACGGGGAGCCGTCCCTATGGCTTTGATACTGGCACTTGGGCCAGACTTTCCACAGAGAACCATGGTATTCAATATGACACTGGCTGTAATCCTCTGGACCTTGCTTGTTCAGGGAACGACCATGAAACCACTTTTAAAACGATTACTCTCAAACAACAAAACCAACTAAAACCGGGTAAAATGGCTGTTTGCATTTAAGAATCCAGATTACGGCATGTCCCGACATCGAAAACCTCAAAACTCACGGAAGCCAACCAACAATCATAGTGGTGCAGGAAAACTGCGCATTATTGGTGGAGAGTGGCGCAGTCGACAGCTGCCGATAGCAGCAGTTGAAGGGTTACGCCCCACACCAGACAGAATTCGTGAAACTCTCTATAACTGGCTGACTGGCTGGGTTGGCGGAGCTCGTTGTCTTGATGCCTTTTCAGGAACTGGCGCTTTGGGTCTTGAAGCGTTATCCCGCGGCGCTGAACACACGACATTTCTTGAGTATTCCCCAACAGCTGCAAGAATGCTGCAGGAAAACCTGAATACCTTAAACTGCAAAAATGCTGAAGTTATTCACACCGATGCCTCCCTGTGGCTCAATCAAAAACTAGCTGTACCTTATGATTTGGTTTTTCTTGATCCGCCATTTAACAAAGGCTTTGTCGCACCAGTTTGCCGCTTACTGAACGATAATGGATATTTGTCAGAGAATGGCCTGGTTTATATCGAGTCTGAGATCAGCCTCGGACAGCTTGGTGTGCCGGATCATTGGCAACTATGGAAAGAGAAAACCGCAGGCCAGGTTGCCTGCCGCCTCTACCGAATGTCCTGACTTTCACACAAAAATAAAAACCGAGGTAAACAGTACGATGAAGACCAGTTTCTCCCCCGCATTGTGGCTGCCCCACGGCCATATGCAGACAATTTGGTCTTCACTGTTTCGCAAGCAGAACGTTCCTGAACGTAAACGGGAAAAACTGCTGCTACCTGATGATGACTTTATCAATCTGGACTGGTTTGGCCATGACGACTCCAAACCTCTAACTATCCTGCTTCACGGTCTTACTGGCTGCTCTCAGTCAAAATATATTGTGGGATTGCAAGATTCACTTGCAGCTTTGGGTATGCCCAGCGTAGCAATGAACTTTCGCGGCTGCGGAGGCGAACCCAATAATCTGCCAGCGGGCTACCACTCCGGAATCAGCAGCGATCTGAAACTTGTTATTACTGCATTACGAGAACGATTCCCTGAAAGAACATTTATGGCTGTTGGTTATTCCCTTGGGAGCAGCGTGCTGCTGAAGTATCTTGCTGAAGAGGGTGAGATGTCCCATCTTGCGGCAGCTGTTGCTGTTTCTGTACCTTTTGAGCTCGGGCAGTGTTCTTTACGGATCAATGAGGGCTTATCTCGCGTCTACAGGGATAGATTCCTGAAAGACATGGTGGATTATATAGAAGTTAAAAAGGCTCATTTTCAGAAGCAGGGCTGGCATGATCGACTGCAAATCCTGAATACCCTTGGAAACCTGAACAACCTGAAAACATTCCATGAGTACGACGATCAGGTAACAGCTCCGCTCCACGGTTTCAGCGGCGTAGAGGATTACTATGAGCGCTGCAGTGCCAGAAATCATCTTAGTCAAATCAAGACCCAGACCCTGATTCTTCACGCTCACGATGACCCCTTCCTGTTCCCTGACTCCATTCCAGATAAATCTGAACTGAGCCCGAGCACGCAAATGGAACTCACTCAGGGCGGAGGGCATGTTGGATTTATCAGCCATAGTGGTTTGAAACCAGTTTACTGGTTAGAACAGCGTATTCCGGCTTTTCTGGTAGAACAAGGTTTCACATAGCTCTAAAAAGCCACAATGAAGAACAAAGATTTATCTAATCTTTTCCTGAAACCAATTTTGATTGTTTGGGGAAAGGGTCGTCATGGAAAGACGGAGCAGTCAGAGCGCTTTTACACTTATAGAACTTATGATTGTGGTAGCAATCATTGGAATTATTGCAGCCATTGCTGTGCCCGCCTATCAAACCTACACAACTCGTTCCATTGTGGGCGGTGAACTTATTCCCCACCTAGCAGCCTGTCGGACTGGCCCGTCCATTTGAGTCCTTTTTGATCATATCGGCCTACAGAGCTCATATCTGCCTTCAGAGGTCACTTACTCAAACAGAACGCCAGCGTAACCTCATGAGACAGTGGCTGACTACAAGCCAATAAAGCACCAGAGCCAGCCATTTTTTATCATCGACTTGCTTCAGGTTGAACATTCGGCGCAGGTTGAATGTCAGGCAGACCAGATCCCACTCTTTCGAGACCACTTCCAGTCCCCGCACCAGGAATCGCCGATATCCCATTGCCTCCTTCTGTATTCCGAAGGTGGGCTCTATCGTGCATTTTCGTCGGCTGTAGATGGCTCGCCCTTCTTGTGTCTGCAAGCGCCAGCGCATCCACTCCAAAGCGCTGGCGTCATCATCCGGGACTGGCGGGTCCGGCTGGAAACGCTGCAAGGGGGGCGGGTTGTGCTCATCCCGTTTTATAGCAATGTAGGGTGTCAGTTCTTCTTTATCCACAGCGCAGACATTAGCCTCGCTGAAGTAGCCCGTGTCGGCCAGTAACCCCTCAGCTTTTCCAAGCACGGGGGCCAGTATGCGTAACTGTCTGAGTGTTGGCTCAACTTCTTTTTTGTCATTCGGTGCCTGAGTCACATGACGTGTCACGATCAGACCACTCCCGATGTCTACAGACGCCTGGGCATTGTAGGCTTGTTCGAATGCACCACCGGCAGTGGGCATAATACGAGATTCGTCGTCTGTCAGGTTGACCTGGTCTTTGTCCCCTGCACCTGGTTCCGGTGGCTTTGGCGCTTTGCCGGG